>NZ_WMHO01000406.1 GCF_010994245.1 Sandarakinorhabdus rubra | reverse complement strand
CGCGTCGCCGTGCGGGCCGATCGTGGCCATGATGTCGTGCAGCCGCGCTTCGCCACCGTCGAGCGCCACGGCCTCGACGTCAGCGGCCAGCGCCGGATCACCCAGCGCCGTGGTCAGCACCCGGCGGCGCAGCAGGGCGGCGGCACGATCATCGAGCGTCTGGAAGCCCGGCGCGATACCGGCCTCCACCGGGAAACTGGCGATCAGGCCCTGCGCAAAGGCGTGGATGGTCTGGATCGCAAGGCCCGCCGGGGTTTCCAGCACCCGCGCGAACAGCCGCCGCGCGCGGGCCTGCGTGTCGGTATCGGTAGCCGCACCGATGGCGGCAAGATCGCTGGCCAGCACGTCGGCATCGCAGCCGGCCCACAGCGCCAGCCGCGCCATCACCCGGCCCTGCATCTCGGCCGCCGCCAGCTTGGTGAAGGTGAGGCACAGGATGGATTCGGGCCGCGCCCCGGCCAGCAGCAGGCGCAGCACGCGGGCGGTGAGCACCTGCGTCTTGCCGGTGCCGGCCGATGCCGACACCCAGGCATGCACATCCGGATCGGCGGCATCGCGCTGCGGCAACAGCAGCGGCAGCAGCGGCCTGGACGGGTCGGCGGCGCTCATGCCGGCTTGCCCGCTGCCGGGCGGTTGATCCATTCCGCCACCCGCGCCAGATGGTCATAGTCCGCCCAAGCCCAGTCCGGGCGCAGCTTGGGCGCGAACGGCGTCTCGGCCAGGAGATAGCGGCTGGTCAGCGCCTCCGCCGTGTCGAGCGCGGCCATCACATGATCGTCAACCGGCGGCGCCCCCTTGCCAGCCAGCGGCCGATGCAACTTGCCGGGCTGGCGGCGGCCGCCCATCAGCTGCCAATATTCGATGCCGGCCGGCAGCCCCCCCGGCAGCGGCCGGCCATCGGCGCCGATC
>NZ_WMHO01000405.1 GCF_010994245.1 Sandarakinorhabdus rubra | reverse complement strand
TGAGTTCCGGATCGCGCCGCAACAGGGTGAGTTCCTTGTTGTACAGCACGGCGCCGGGGCTGCCCCCAAAGCGCGCCGCAGGCATGCGCCGGACGGCGGCGGCCGGGGCCGGCGGCGCCGCTTCCATCCGGCGGGACGCGATTTCGACAGCCACGGCGACGGCGCAAAGCGCCAGCGCCAGCATGAAGAGCAGCGGCGCCGGATCCCCCAGGAGCGCGCGCGCCGGCCAGTCGAACGGAAACGGCGGTGGGGTTTCCATCGCCTTCAATTGGGCGGCAACCCAGCGCGGCGCGAAATTGGGCGCCTGGCCCAGCGCGAACACGGCGGCGGCAAGGCCCACGCCAATCACCTGCGCCACCGTCTCGGAGCGCCGCGGCCCCAGCATGCGGTCCAGCAGCGTGGCAATCAGCAACGCCAGCGCCGTGGCGACCAGCGCCACCGCCACCAGCACCAGCGGCCCCGCCAGCCAGCGCCAGTGTCCCAGCGCGGCAGAGAACAGGAAGAACGGCAGCGTGAGCACCAGGAACGGCAGTGCCACCACGGCCTGCACGCCGGCGATCCGCGCCGCCATCACGCGGGTGGCGGGCAGCGGAGCCGACATCAGCAGCTCCAGCTCGCCTCGGTCGCGTCCCAGCCGCAGCACGTGGGCATAGGCCGAACTGACCATCACCAGCAGCAGCACGAGGAGCGCCGCGGCCACGCTGCCGATCGCAGCCGTCGGCATCATCGGCGACAGGCGCCACTGCCAGGCCAGCATGGCGCCAGCCACCAGCGGCAACAGCGCCAGCAGCATCACCGCCAGCAGCCGGCCAAAGCGGCCCTGCCGGCCGCGCGCGCGCACCCGCACATCGTGCCACAGTAACCACATGAGGCTGCCCGGCGGCAGGAGCGCCGGCACCAGCGGCGCCAAGGCGGGCGAAGCTG
>NZ_WMHO01000404.1 GCF_010994245.1 Sandarakinorhabdus rubra | reverse complement strand
GCTGCTGGCGACCGTGCGGCTGGGCGGCGATCCGGCCCGCCCCGTGGCCCTGTGCACCGGCGTCACCACCGAGCGCCATGCCCGCCAGCTGGCCGATCTGATTGCCCCTGTCGTGCAGAACCGCTGGCCGGCGCCCAGCCAGCGCGCCGAACTGGTGGTGGACGTGATCGTGCGCCCCGACGGCGAGGCCTCGGACTTCAGCATCGTCGGCAGCATCCGCCTCGCTGCCCCGCCCGCCCCGCGCCCCAGCCAGCCTGTGCAGCCGCTGGGTAGCGATGCCCTGGCGCTGCCGCTGCGCCTCGCGGTGCGGCTGGCCGATGAACAGGTGCCGCTCGCGCGCCTGCTGCCATTGAGCCCCGGCCTTATCATCCCCATCAACGCCTGCCCCGACATGCCGCTGCACCTGGGCGATCACCAGATCGGCTGGGTCAGCCTAGCCCCGCTTGCCGACGGGCGCCAGCAGGCCAGCCTCATTGCCATCGACCTCAAGCCCGCAGGAGACCGACCATGACCATCAACCCCGGCGAGATGTCCGGCCAACCGGCACCCACGCCCGGCGACGTTGCGGCAATGACGCCTGATCTTGGCGGCTTCGGCGCCATCAGCGTGCGCCTCGCCATCGAAGTGGGCGGCATCCGCCTGAAACTGGCCGACGTGCTGAAGCTGGCGGCCGGCCAGGTCCATGTGCTCGATCGCCGGGTGGACCAGCCGGTCGACGTGCTGATCTCCGAACGGCTGGTGGCGCGCGGCGAGATCGTGGCAGTGGGCGAACGCTTTGGCGTGCGCCTGACCGAAGTGCTGCCGGCCACCAGCGCATGACGGCGGCCACCCTTGTGGACCGGCTGCGGCAGCGCGCCGCCGGCCTGAACCTGGCCCTGCCGGCCGGCCTGAAGCTGCCGCAGCGCCATGCCCAGGTGGTGCAGGCGC
>NZ_WMHO01000403.1 GCF_010994245.1 Sandarakinorhabdus rubra | reverse complement strand
GGTCGCTGCCATCGGCCAGCAGGCTGTGCAGCCGCACCGAGGCCGCGCCGGCCGCCGTGCCCGGTTCGGCCCGGGCAGCGACGGCGCGGTCAGCCTCTGCAGCAATCTGGTCGAACAGGGCGGCAATGGTGGCAGCGATGCGAGCCCGGTTGGCAGCCAGCGCCGGATTGCCGTCACGATGGCCGGTGACACCCAGCGACAGGATGGCGCGCGGCAGCGGTGGCGCCCCCAAAGACTGCGGATCGGATTGCGCACGCATGGTGTCAATGTGGTCACATGGGCGACAAAGGCAATCGGGAAAAGCGCCACGGCATTTCCCTGCCGCCCGCGGTTGCAGGACATGACAATCAACTGCGCTCGGCATAGCATGCCGCTCATCGGATTGGGGCGGCTGGGTGAGCGAAGAGACCGAGAAGCGGCTGAAACTGTTTCTGAGCTACGCGCGCGCCGATCGGGCGTGGGCGGAACGGCTGATCCATGCCCTCGAAGCAGCGGGCGCCGGCTTCGACATCTGGTGGGATGCGCTGCTGGAAGGCGGCGAGAATTTCCTGCCCACCACCGAGGCGGCGCTGAACGGCGCCGATGTGGTGGTGGTGCTGTGGTCCGAGACGTCGGTCGCATCGCACTGGGTGCGCGACGAGGCCACCACCGGCCGCGACCGCCGCCGACTGGTGCCGATCTCCATCGATGGCAGCCTGCCGCCGCTGGGGTTCCGCCAGTTCCAGGTGATCGACATGGCGGGCTGGCCGGGCAAGGCCGATGCGCTGCTGGGCCGGGTGATCAGCGCCGTGCACGGCGTTGCTGGCAGCGAGGCGCCGGCCGCGCCCAAGCGCGCCGGGCGAGCGGACCCGGCCAGGGCAAAACCGGCGCGCATCGACCGCCGGCTGCTGCTGGCGGGTGGCGGGCTGGCGCTAGCCGGCGGCGGTTTTCTC
>NZ_WMHO01000402.1 GCF_010994245.1 Sandarakinorhabdus rubra | reverse complement strand
GCGGCAGCGGCGGGGGCCGCAGTTGGGGCGGTGGCCGTCGGGGCGGGAGTTGCACCCGCACTGGCCGCAGCGGCGGGTGCAGCGGCAGCCGGCGTTCCAGCCTGAGGTTGGGCGCCGCCGGGATTCTCCAGCGCATTCAGGCGAAACTCCACGTCGCCCTTCATGCGGCGCTGCGCGTCTTCCAGCTGGCGCAGGCGATAGTCCATCGCCTCCACCTGGCCGGTCATGGTGCGCAGCTGGCCTTCCAGCGCGTCAACCCGGGCCGACAGGTCGGTTATGGGGCTGGTGGTTGGGGCCGGCGCCGGGGCCGGGGCAGGCGGTGCCTCCTGGCCGATCTCCGGTGCGAAGAAGCGGCTGTCCCCGCCTGGGAACACCTTGCGCTGCACCGCGCGCATCTCCGATTCCAGCTTGCCGACCCGGCGATCCAGCTTGCCGGTGTCCACCGCCTGGCCCGCCGCCGGAGCGGCTAGGAGCAGCACGAGTGGCAGGAACGGCAGAAGGCGGGTCACGGCAGGCTCCGATGCGGACAGGATGTCAGGCTGGGGGCGCTTGTGCCGGCACGGGCCTTGCCGGCACCTGAACCGCCGGCTGCGGGGTCGGCAGCGCAACACCGGCAAAGCGTTCGGCCAGTGCCGGGGCCGCCAGCACCACGCCATCGATGGTCTGGTTGGTGTTGCCCAATGGCGGCAACAGCACGCCGGCCACCCTGATCTCCATCACCCCCGCGCGGCCGGTGCGCATCACCGGCGCGATGCCATCGGGCACCGTCCAGCTCTGCCCGGCCGACAGCACGCCCATAAACACGCGGCGGCCGCTGGTCGGATTGGTGATGCGCAGCCACACATCCTCGCGCGCCGTCAAGACCACCGGGCCGCTGGTGGGGATGCCGGCAGGCGCAGCGGGCGCGGCCGCAGGAGCGGTGGGCGCAACAGCCGGCTCAGCGGTTC
>NZ_WMHO01000401.1 GCF_010994245.1 Sandarakinorhabdus rubra | reverse complement strand
CCGGCGGGGGATGGTGCGGCGACCGGCAGCGCCGGGCCAAGCGGGACAAGGCTGGTCATGGCATGTCCTCCTGCGCGGCCCGGCGCGCGATGGCGGCATCAACGGCGGCCCGGGCAGCGGCCAGCTGTCGGCTGGCGGCATCGCGCGCCGCTTCGGCTTCGGCGCCGCGGGTCGCGATGGCGCTGGCGATATCGGCCAGCTGGCCGTCGCTGCGGGCGCGGGCGGCGCGGGCCGCTGCGTTGGCGACGCCCGGCGCCTGCCCGCCGACCAGCGCGCGCACCCGTTCCAGCAGCGCGGCATCGGCCGCGGCGCGCCCTTGCGCGCGCGCCAGATCGGCCATGGCCAGCCGCTCGCGGATGCGCCGCACCCGGATCAGCCGGTCGATGGGGGTGACGTTGTCACTCTGGGGCGCGCTCACGGGCCACCCTCCGGCGGGGCGACCAGCTGCAGGAGCGTGGCAATGCTGTCGTCCGGATCAGCGCGCGTGGCCCGATCCTGCGCCAGAAAGGCGGCCAGGGCCGGCTGGAGGGCCAGCGCCAGATCAAGCTCGAGATCGCTGCCCGGCGCATAGGCGCCCATCAGCACGAGGTCGCGATTCTCCTCGGCCAGCGCCACCAGGCGGCGGAAACGGCCGGCGGCGGCGAGCTGCGCCGGCGCTGCCACATCAACCATCACGCGGCTGGCGGAGGCGACCAGATCAATGGCCGGGAACTGGCCGCGCCCGGCGAGCCGGCGCGACAGCAGCACGTGGCCATCCATCACGCCGCGCGCCGCATCGACCACCGGATCGGCACGGTCATCGCTTTCGGCGAGCACCGTCGCAATGAGGGTGATGCTGCCGCCCGACTGCCGGTCACCACCGGCCCGTTCCGCCAGATCGGCCACCAGCTGCAGCGCCGATGGCGGATAGCCACGCGCGCCGGCCGGTTCGCCGCGCGCCATCGCCAC
>NZ_WMHO01000400.1 GCF_010994245.1 Sandarakinorhabdus rubra | reverse complement strand
ACCAGATTGCTGCAGAGGCTGACCGCGCCGTCGCTGCCCGGGCCGAACCGGGCACGGCGGCCGGCGCGGCCTCGGTGCGGCTGCACAGCCTGCTGGCCGATGGCAGCGACCAGATCGCCGCCCAGGCCGCCCAGGGCAGGGGCTGGCAGCTGGTGGCGCCGCTGCCCTTTGGCCTCGGATTGAATGTCGCCATCAACGCCCATCCCGCATCGGCCAGCGAGGCCAGGCTGCTGGCGGCTGGCGGGGTGCCGCTGGACCTGGCGCTGGCCGAACGTGCCGCCACGCTGCGCCGGCTGGCGGCGGCGGCGCGCCTGTTCGAACTGGCCGACGCCGATGAGCGGGTGACGCGCCTGTTCCACGCCATGCTTGATGCGCCCGGCGATGTTGCGGCGGCGCAGCGGTTCCAGGCGCTTGTCTCGCAGCGCGTGGTGCTGGCAGGGCGGGTGCTGATCGAACAGTCCGACATCGTGATCGGCATCTGGGACGGCCAGTCCCGCGATGCGCCGGGCGGCACCGGCCATACCATCGCCGCCGCCCTCGACGCCGGGGCGGCCGTCATTCTGATCGATCCGGCTGCGCCCGAGGACTGGCGGCTGGTGCGCAGCCTGGAGGAGATTGGACTTCCCGATGATGCGGGGTCACGCGATGGCCTGTTGGCCGCCGCCATCGCCGCTGCGCTCGATCCCGGCGGCGATGGCGGGGCCGCCGCGCTCGATGCCAGCCAGTGGCGCGGGTCCAGCAATCCGCTGTTCCACCATTATCGCCGGGTCGAGGCGCTGTTCGGCGGCGATGCAGACCCGTGGCGCCCACTCGGCCAGCGCTATGAACACCCCTGGGAGGTGGCCAACGGCAGCGGCGCGGCATTGCTCAGGGCGCTGGCCGATCTGCCGGGCGGCGATGCCGAGTATCCCGGCCGGGCGGCCCGCGCCGTGCTGGAGCCCCGGGCCTGGGCCGAT
>NZ_WMHO01000040.1 GCF_010994245.1 Sandarakinorhabdus rubra | reverse complement strand
CTCTTCCTGCTGTCGCCTCCTTCTTCTCTTTCCCTCGGATTGGCGGCGGAGACGACGGCGCGGAACGGCCCGGCCCCGGCGCTGGCCGCGGCCTGCACCGGGCCCGAATCGGCATCCTTCGGGATCGGCTGGGCGATGGCACTGCTGGCCAGCAGGGCAGCGGCAAGAACAAGCGAGCGGGGGGCGTTGCGGGTCATCATGGGGAGGGCACCTTAAGCCGATTTGCGCGTGTGAGAAGTGGCTAAACTGGGCGCTGGGCGGCCTCGCCAACGCTGGCAAAGCCGTCGCGGCGCAGCAGGGCCGCGAGTTCGGCCTTGATGCGGCTGACAAGGCCCGGCCCTTCATAGACCAGCGCCGAATAGAGCTGCACCGCGCTGGCCCCGGCGCGGATGCGGTCATACGCATCCTGGCCCGAAGCGATGCCGCCCACGGCAATCAGCGGCAAAGCCCCGCCGGTTTCGGCACGAAACCGTTGCAGCGCCGCCAGCGCCAGCGGCTTCAGCGGTTTGCCCGACAGGCCGCCGGCTTCGTGCGCATGGCGGCTGGCCAGCGCCGGCCGCGAGACGGTGGTGTTGGAAACGATCAGGCCATCGACGCCGCCATCGATGCAGGCGCGCGCGATGGTCGCCCAGTCATCCTCGCCCTGATCGGGCGCCACCTTGATGAAGAGCGGAACGTCGAGCCGCCCGCGTGCCGCCATCACCCTGGCGATCAGCTCGGCCAGCGCCGCGCCATCCTGCAGGGCGCGCAGCCCCGGCGTGTTGGGGGAGGAGATGTTGACTGTGACATAGGACGCCAGCGGCGCCAGCGCGCGCAAGCCCGTCACATAATCGCCGGTGCGATCCTCGCTGTCCTTGTTGGCGCCGAGGTTGATGCCGACGATGCCGGCCTTGCCCTGCCGTGCAGAGAGGCGGGCGTGGGCATATTCGATCCCGCGCGAATTGAAGCCGAAGCGGTTGATCACGGCCGCGTCCTCCACCAGCCGGAACAGGCGCGGTTTCGGATTGCCCGGCTGCGGGCGAGGGGTGACGCTGCCGCACTCCACGAAGCCGAAGCCCAGGCGCAGCATGGCATCGGGCACCTCGGCATCCTTGTCGAAGCCGGCGGCAAGGCCAATCGGGTTGGGCAGCTTCAGACCTGCGAGATTGGTCGCGAGGATGGGATCATCTGCCGGGGCAGTGGGGACAAGCCCCGTCTTCAGCGCGGCGAGCGTCAGATTGTGCGCGGCTTCCGGATCGAGCGCGAAGAGCAGGGGGCGAAGGGCGGCGAACATCCGCTGCCGGCCATGGCAGGGCCGCTGCCTGCGTTCAATCCCCCTCCTCCTCCCGCCCCACCAGCGCCAGCGCCCGCGCCCGGCGCTGGTGGAGGCCGCACCAGTGCACCAGCGCCTCCTCGCGGCCGTGCGTCACCCACACCTCTTGCGGGTCGAGCTCGGTGATGGTGGCGGTCAGCTCGTCCCAGTCGGCATGGTCGGAAATGATCAGCGGCAGCTCCACCCCGCGCTGCACGGCGCGCTGGCGCACCCGCATCCAGCCGCTGGCCATCGCCGTCACCGGATCGGGCAGCCGCCGGCTCCAGCGGTCATTGAGCGCCGAGGGCGGCGCGATGATGATGTGGCCCTTCAGCGCGTCGCCCTTCAGCGTGCCGACGGGACGCACGTCTCCCAGATCGATGCCGTGCGCATGATAGAGTTCGCACAGCGCCACCATCGCGCCGTGCAGATAGATGGGCGCATCATGGCCGGCGAGCCGCAGTTCGGCGATCACCCGCTGCGCCTTGCCCAGCGCATAGGCGCCCACCGCGATGCAGCGATCCGGGTTGGCGGCCAGCGCGGCCAGCAGCTTGGCCACCTCCGCAGCCGTGTCGGGGTGGCGGAACACCGGCAGGCCAAACGTGGCCTCGGTGATGAAGATGTCGCAGGTGAGCGGTTCGAACGGCGTCGCTGTCGGGTCGGCGCGGCGCTTGTAGTCGCCCGACACGATCAGCCGCGTGCCGGCCTTTTCGAGCACCAGCTGCGCAGAGCCCAGGACATGGCCGGCCGGCAGTAGCATCAGCGTGAGGCCATCGCCCAGCGCCAACCGTTCGCCATAGGCCAATGCCTGCCCGCCGGGTTGCGCGCCGAAACGCTGCGCCATGATGGCCAGCGTTGCGGCGGTCGTCAGCACCTTGCCATGCCCGGCGCGGGCGTGATCGGCATGGCCATGGGTGATGATGGCGCGGTCCACGGCGCGGCTGGGGTCGATCCACGTGTCGATACCGGGCAGATAGAGCCCGTGCGGCTGCGGCAGAATCCAGTCGGGCGCGGCGACCATGCGACATGGCCTTGCATTGCCCGGCAGCCGTGTAAAGCTGGCGTGGCCCGTATCGTGGGGGAGTGACAATGCGCGCCGTTCTGATGCTGGTGGCCGGGGTGTCCGGCACCGTCCATGCTGCCGAATCGCCGGTGACGCCGGGCAAATGGCAGACGACGACCATGGTGCAATCGATGACCATCCCCAACATGCCGCCCGAGATGGCGCGGCGCATGATGGGCAAGCCGATCAACACCACCATCTGCATCACGCCGAAGGACGCTGCCGCCGGCCCGCGCGACGTGATCGCGAAAAGCAACGGCGCCTGTCGCTATCGCAGCTTCAGCGCCGCGGCCGGGCGCATCAGCGCGGTGATGGAGTGCAAGGCCGGCACCCCCACCCCGCAGGTGATCGCCATTGCCGGCAGCTATGGCCCGACCGCCTATGACATTCGCTCGAAGATGAGCGGCGGTGCGGTGCAGTCGGTGTCGCGGACGCTGGGCAAGCGCCTCGGGCCCTGTTGACGCGCGCTGCGCCACCGGGGCACCAGCGCCGGGTGACCCTGCCCCCCGCCATCGCCAACTGGTTCGCGCAGCGCGGCTGGCAGGTGCGCGATCACCAGCTGGCGATCCTGGATGCGGCGCGGCGCGGCCGCCATGCGCTGCTCACGGCGCCGACCGGGGCTGGCAAGACGCTGGCCGGCTTCCTGCCCACGCTGGCGGAGCTTGCCGGCAGCCCTGCCGAAGGCCTGCACACGCTCTACATCTCGCCGCTGAAGGCGCTGGCGGTCGATGTGCAAAGGAACCTCATCACGCCCGTGTCGGAGATGGGTCTCGACATCTCGGTGGAAACCCGCACCGGCGACACCCCGTCCGACCGCAAGGCGCGGCAGAAAGCGCGACCGCCGCAGATATTGCTGACCACGCCCGAAAGCCTCGCCATCCTGCTCTCGGCGCCGGAAAGTGCCGCCATGATGGCCGGCGTCAAGCGCGTCATCGTCGACGAGATCCACGCCTTTGGTACCACCAAGCGCGGCGACCAGCTCTCCCTGTGCCTCGCGCGGTTGCAGCGGCTGGCCCCGCAGATGCAGCGCGTCGGCCTGTCGGCCACCATCGCCGATCCGGAAAGCTGGGCGGGCTGGCTGGCCCCCGATGCCGATGCCGGCGAGGTGGAGATCGTGACGGCGAAGGCGGGCGCCGATCCCGATATAGATATCCTCGTCATCGATGATCGCATTCCCTGGGGCGGCCACAACGGGCGCTGGGCGGCGCGCGCCGTGATGCGCCGGATCGAGGCGGCACGGCTCGCCATCGTCTTCGTCAACACCCGTGCGGTGGCCGAACTCGTCTTCCGCGACCTGTGGGCAGAGAATGACCAGGCGCTGCCGATCGGCATCCACCATGGCAGCCTGGCGCCCGAGGCGCGCCGCAAGGTCGAAGCGGCGATGGCGGCCGGGCGCCTGCGGGCGATCGTGGCGACGGCCAGCCTCGATCTCGGGTTGGATTGGGGCGACGTTGATCTCGTCATCCAGATGGGCGCGCCCAAGGGGGCCAGCCGCCTGCTCCAGCGCACCGGCCGCGCCAACCACCGCATGGACGAGGCCAGCCGCTGCCTGATCGTGCCGGGCAACCGCTTCGAATATCTGGAGGCGCTGGCCGCCCGCGATGCCGTGGCGGCCGGTGAGCTGGACCCTGATGGCTTCCGCCCCGGCGCGCTCGACGTGCTGGCCCAGCATGTGGTGGGCATGGTGGCATCGGCCCCGGTGCATCCCGATGCCCTTTATGATGAGGTGAAGAGCGCCGCGCCCTATGCCGGCCTCACCCGCGAGGCGTTCGACCGGGTGCTCGATTATGCCGCGACCGGCGGCTACGCGCTGAAGGCCTATGAACGCTACCAGCGGCTGGTGACCCTGCCCGACGGCACGCTCAGGCTGCGCAGCGCCCAGACCGCCCGGCAATGGCGGATGAACAGCGGCACCATCGTCGAGGCGGTGGCGATGAACGTCGTGTTCGGCAGCGGCAAGTCCCGCCACCACGGCCGCCGGCTGGGGCAGGTGGAGGAATATTTCGCCGGGCAGCTTCGGGTGGGGGACAGTTTCATGTTCGCCGGCCAGGTGCTGGAGGTGACCGGCTTCGATGGCGCCGACATCCATGTGCGGCTCGGGCGCGGCAGCCCGAAGGTGCCGGTCTATGCCGGCGGGCGCATGCCGATGACCACCCGGCTGGCGCAGCGCGTGCGCGGCCTGATGAACGCCCGCGACCGCTGGGCCCGGATGCCGCCCGACGTGCGCGAATGGCTGGCCATCCAGGCGCGCATTTCCCGCCTGCCGGGGCTGGATGATGTGCTGGTGGAAAGCTTCGAGCGCGATGGCCGCTGGTACATGGTGGCCTATGGCTTTGCTGGCCACCCGGCGCACCAGACGCTCGGCATGCTGGTGACACAGCGCATGGAGCGTGCCGGGTTGAAGCCGCTGGGGTTCGTCGCCTCCGATTATGCCATGGCTTGCTGGAGCCTCGACCCGGTGGATGATCCGCGGCCCCTGTTCGATCCCGCCGTGCTGGAGGACGAACTGGCCGAATGGCTGGCTGCTTCGCCTTTCCTGCGCCGCGCCTTTCGCGAAGTGGCGATCATCGGCGGCCTGATCGAGCGCACCCAGCCCGGCGTGGTGAAAAGCGGCAAGGCGATGAGCGTGTCGGCCGATCTCATCTACGACGTTCTGCGGAAGCACCAACCCGATCACCTGTTGCTGGCGGCGGCCTGGACCGATGCGCGCGGCAAGCTGACCGACATCGCGCGGCTGGCCGACCTGCTGGAACAGGCGCACGGGGCCATGACGCATGTGCGCTTGCCCCACGTCTCGCCGCTGGCGGTGCCCTCGCTGCTCACCATCGGGCGCGAACGGGTGGGCGAGGCGGCGGATTCGGCGCTGCTCGCCGAGGCCGAGGCGCTGATTGCCGAAGCGATGCGGGTGGATTGACCTTCAGGCCCGCGCCAGCCTAACGCAACACCATGTCTGTTTCCTTTTCGTTCGCAGGCGAATCCTTCCAGCCGCTGGCCTGCGGGGCCCTGTGGTGGCCGGCCGAAGCGACGCTGTTCGTGGCGGACCTGCACTTCGAGAAGGCCAGCCATTTTGCCGCCAGGGGCTGGCTTCTGCCACCGCAGGCAACCGCCGAGACGCTCGATTCTCTGATCAGCGCGGTGGAAATGACCGGGGCGCAGCGGCTGGTCTGCCTCGGCGATTCCTTTCATGACGAGGCCGGCCCTGGCCGGCTGGCGGACGAGACCCGTCGCACATTGATGACGATGACCCGCAGCCTCGACTGGTGGTGGATCACCGGCAACCATGACGAGGCTGCGGCGGCCGTGCTGGGCGGGCGGGTGATGGCACAAGGCCGCCTCGGCCCACTGGTGCTGCGGCACGAGGCCGATCCGGCCGACGCGACGCCAGAGCTTTCGGGGCATTTCCATCCCAAGCTGGTGATCCGCCACCGCGGCCGCCACCTCGCCCGGCGCTGCTTTGCTCATGGCCCCACCAAGCTGATCCTGCCGGCCTATGGCGCCTTTACGGGCGGTCTCGATATCGCCGACCCGGCCTTGCAGCAGGCGCTGGCCGGGCCGGCGACGGCGCTGGTGGTGGAGGGGGAGCGGCTGCTGCGCTTTCCGATTGCTTGACGGCAATGCGCGTGTGGGAGACGCTGCCCCCATGAGCGACGTCTTCGATCTGGTCATCCGCCAGGGCACCATCATCGATGGCAGCGGCGGCGCGGCGTTCGAAGCCGATGTGGCGGTCAAGGATGGCCGCATCGCTGCCGTCGGCCCCGATCTGGCCCGCGGCGCGGAAGAGATGGAGGCGCGCGGCCTGCTCGTCACGCCCGGCCTTGTCGACATCCACACCCATTATGATGGCCAGGCGACATGGGAGAGCAGGTTGCAGCCGTCCACGCTGCACGGCGTCACCACGGTCGTTTCCGGAAACTGTGGCGTGGGCTTTGCCCCCTGTCGCCCGGCCGACCATGATCGGCTGATCCGCCTGATGGAAGGCGTCGAGGATCTGCCGTTCCCGGTGCTGAAGGCCGGGCTACCGTGGACCTGGGAGAGTTTCGGCGAGTATCTCGCCAGCCTGGAGCCGCGTGCCTTCGACGCCGATATCGGCCTGATGCTGCCGCACGCCGCCTTGCGCGTGTTCGTGATGGGGGAACGCGGCGCCAACCGCGAGCCGGCGACCGCCGAAGATATCGCCCAGATGGCGGCCATCGCCGAGGCCGCCATGCACGCCGGCGCCATCGGCTTTTCCACTTCGCGCACGCTCAATCACCGCACCTCAGATGGCCAGCCAACGCCGACGCTGACGGCCGCCGAAGACGAGCTGATGGGCATCGCGCTGGCGCTTGGCCGGGCCGGCAAGGGCGTGCTGCAGTTCGTCTCCGATTTTGCCGATCCTGATGCCGAGTTTGGCTTGATGCGCCGGCTGTGCGAAGCCTCCGGCCGGCCCCTGAGCTTTAGCCTGGCGCAATCGCCGGTGGCACCGCGCGGCTGGCGTCGGCTGCTCGACCTGCTGGAACAGGCAACGGCCGATGGCCTGCCGATGAAGGCGCAGGTGGCGGCGCGTCCTGTGGGCGTGCTGCTCGGCCTTGATCTGACGCTCAATCCCTTCAGCCTGCATCCCGATTGGCCGAAGGCGGCGAGCGTGGCCGACCAGGCTCGACTGCTTGCCGATCCCGCCTTTGTCGCCCGGCTCATCGCCAACCCGCCGCCCAAGGGAAACGCGCTGGGCACGGCGCTGCTGCACCGCTGGGGCGACATGTATCAGCTGGGCGACCCGCCCAATTATGAGCCGTTGCCTGAAACCAGCCTCGCCGCGCAGGCAATGCGGCGCGGCGTGCCCTATGAGGTGGTGGCTGCCGAATGGCTGTGTGCGAACGACGGCGCAGGCATGATCTATGTGCCGTTTCTCAACTATGCCGATGGTGACCTCGATGCCGTGCACGCCATGCTCACCCACCCCGACACCGTGCCCGGCCTGTCGGACGGCGGCGCCCATGTTGGCATGATCTGCGACGGCAGCTTCCCGACCACGCTGCTCACCCACTGGGTGCGCGACCGGGTGGGCGCGCGGCTGCAGATTGAGCAGGTGATCAGGCGCCAGGCCCGTGACACCGCGCTGGCCGTGGGCCTGGCCGATCGCGGCCTGATCGCGCCGGGCTTCCGGGCCGATCTCAATCTCATCGATGCCGCCCGGTTGCGGCTGATGCCGCCCACGGTGCGCCACGATCTGCCCGCCGGTGGCCGCCGGCTGATGCAGGCGGCTGCCGGCATCCGTGCCACCATCGTCGCTGGCGCGGTCACCTATCGCGATGGCGAGGCCACCGGCGCTCTGCCCGGCCGGCTGCTGCGCGGCGCACGGCCCGCCTGAACTGGCTGATCATTCGCCGTTCATCGAAACTTTGCTTGACCCACTGTAGGGGGTCACGCTGTAAGCGCGCCAGTTCGGGGAAAATCCATGTCGATCAAGCCAGTGAAGACAGCCGTGTTCCCGGTGGGCGGGCAGGGCACGCGTTTCCTGCCGGCCACCAAGGCCATGCCCAAGGAAATGCTGCCGGTGGTCGACAGGCCGCTGCTGCAATATGCCGTTGACGAAGCGCTGGCCGCCGGCATCGAGCGGCTGGTGTTCGTGACGGCGCGCGGCAAGGGCGCGCTCGAGGATTATTTCGACATCGCCCGCGAGCTGGTCGACAGCCTGAAGGCCAAGGGCAAGACCGCAGAGCTGGCCGCACTCGAAGCCACCCAGATCGAGCCGGGCCGCATGGTCTATGTGCGCCAGCAGGATCCGGCCGGGCTGGGCCATGCCGTGTGGTGCGCCCGCCACGTGGTGGGCCGCGAAGCCTTTGCCGTGCTGCTGCCCGACGAACTCCTGTGGAATCCCGCCAACCCGCCGCTCAAGGAAATGCGCGACGCCTATGAACGGCTGGGCGGCAATGTCATCTCCGTGCTGGAGGTGCCGGCCGAGCACACGCACCGCTATGGCATCGTGGATCCTGGTGTTGCCGACGGCCTGGTCACCGAGGTCAGGGGGCTGGTGGAGAAGCCGGCGCCGGGCACCGCGCCCTCGCGGCTGGCCGCCATCGGCCGCTACATATTGCAGCCCGAGGTGATGGACGTGCTGGCCGCCGGCAAGCGCGGCGCTGGCGGCGAAATCCAGCTGACCGACGCGATGGCCGAGATGATCGGCGTGCAGCCCTTCCACGCGCTCACCTTCACTGGCACGCGCTTTGATTGCGGGGACAAGGCCGGGCACGTGATGGCGAATGTCGCGCTGGCCCTGGAGCGCGACGATGTCGGCCCCGCGGTCAGGGCCTGGCTCAGGCAGCTTGCCCTGTAACCTCGGCGTCAACCTGGGGCTCGATCCGGTCGAGCCGATATCCGTAGCCGTAGACGCTGCTCAGCCGCCAGCCATGTTCGGGGCGCAGCAGCAGCCGCTTGCGCACCTGCGCGATATGGGCATCGAGTGTACGGCTGCCCGGCTGCTCGCGGCGGCCCCAAACGCTGGTCATGATCTCGTCGCGGGACAGCGGTTGGCCAATGCGGCGCAGCAGCAGCTGGGCCAGTGCAAATTCCTTGGCGGTGAGCTGCACCGGCATGCCGCCCACCTCGACCACGGCTGCGCCATCGTCGAAACGCAGCATGCCCGACGCCGACGCGCTCTCGCGGCCCAGCCCGCGCTGGGCGGCCAGCGCCTCGATGCAACCGATCAGATCGCCTTCCCGGCAGGGATCGGGGAGGGCGGCATCGCCAATCTCGCCGATGCCGCCGGGCGCCCCGTCATCCACCAGCAGGATCACGCCAGGCGGTGTCGCCAGTTGCTGGCGAACGCGATGCGCCAGCGCCACGCCGGACAACACATGGCCGTCCCAGCGCATCAGCAGCAGATCAAGGCCCTGCTGGCGAACGGCCTGTTCCAGTGTCTGGCCGGAATCAAATGGAATCGGGCTGTATCCCGCCTGCGCCAATGTCTGCGCCAGACGGCTCGCCTCGCCAGAATCGGCATGCAGAAGCCCGATCCGCATTTTACACTTTCCGCGCTTTCACGATCTTGTCCCACTATATCAGGAGTTTTCGGGGCGAGAAGCCGGAAAGATATAGCATATCATGCGCCATTTCTTTCCGATTAGGGCGGACGTCGGCTCGGCAACCCTGCGCGTGCCGGGCGCTGACCGGCGAATGACGGACCACCGGCCACATTGACCGCCCGGGCAATTGCGATAGGGGACATGCGATGACGATCGCCCCAGTTCCTGCCCCCGCTGCCGGGTTGGCTGCCGCCGGCCAGCCGCTCGACGCGCCGTTCGATCCGCGCCTGCTGCGCGATGCCTTTGGCTGCTTTGCCACCGGTGTCACCGTGGTCACCAGCCAGTCCGCCGACGGCCAGCGCGTCGGCCTCACGGCCAACAGCTTCACTTCGGTCAGCCTCGATCCGCCGCTGCTGCTGTTCTGCCCGGCCACCGGCGCCTCCGCGCTGCCGGTGCTGCGCGAGACCGGGCGCTTTGCCATCAACATCCTCGATCTCGACGGCCAGCCGGTGGCCGATCGTTTCACCCGCCGCGGCATCGATCGTTTCGCCAGCCACGAATGGCGCGAATGGGATGGGGTGCCGGTGCTGGCCGGCGCCAAGGCGGTGTTCGTCTGCGCCCTGCACGCCGATCACGACGGTGGGGACCACCGTATCGTTGTCGGCCGCGTCACCCGCCTGGCGCTCGACAAGAGCCGTGAGCCCTTGCTCTATCTGCACGGCCGCTACCGCCGGGTGCATGTTGGATAGGCTGCCGTCCCCCGACGCGGCGGAAACCGCCGCTCTGGCCAAGGGCGGGCGCACCAGCTTCTTCGGCTATCTGCTGCGGCTGGCGGCGCGCTTTCCGTTCCTGTTCATTGCCGGGCGGCTCTATGGCGCCGAGGCGCTGGGCCGTTTTGCCTATGCGACGATGATCGTGGAACTGGCGGCGATGCTGGCGACGCTGGGCCTGAAGCGCGGCCTGGCCGAAGACATGGCGCGGCGCCCCGATGCCGAGGCCGCGGCGCTGTTCGATGCGCTCAGCGCCGCGCTGGTCGCCTCGCTGCTGGGCGCCGCCGTGCTGGTAGCCTTCCCGGAACTGCTCTTCCCGTCCACGCAGTTGCAGCCCCTCGACCGCTGGTTCGCGCTGATCATCCCGTTCATCGCGCTGGCCGACATCGCGCTGGCCAGCCTGGCCTTCCATCACGATATCGGCGCTCAGGTGCGGGCCCGCTCGATCATCGAGCCCTGGGTGCTGTCGATCGCCGCGCTGGCGCTGGCCTTCACCGCCTGGAAGCCCGATGGCATGCTGATCGCCTATCTGCTGTCGATGCTGGCGGCGTTCGTTGCGGCGCTGCTGCCGGCGTTGAGGCGGTTTGGCCCCCCACGCCACTGGTGGCCGGAACCGGCGCGAATCTGGCGGCTGATTCGCACCAACGTGCCACTGGCCGGCGCCGATCTGGCGGAATGGGGCGCGCGCCGGCTCGACATCTTCATCTTGGGCCGCTTCGCCTCGGCCGAGATCGTGGGCATCTATTATGTCGCCCAGCAGATCGCCTCGCTGCCGCAGCGCCTGAAGTCCAGCTTCGATCCCATCCTGGGTCCGGTGCTGGCGCGCAACCTCGCCGCCAACAACCTCGCCAAGGTGGCGGCACACATCCGCCAGATCAGCTTCTGGGTGGCGGCCGTGCAGCTGGGCGTCGTCCTGGCCTTCGGGCTGGTTGGCAAGGCGGCGATGGGCCTTTTCGGCCCGGCCTTTGCCGGCGGCGTGCTGGTGCTGGTGGCGCTGCTGACGGTGGAGCTGTTCGCGGCACAGGCGGCGGTGGCGGAAGGGGCGCTGATCTATGTGGCGCGCGGGCGCAACCTGATGTGGTCGGTCACCGGCCTCATCGTGCAGGCCGGCCTGTCACTGTGGCTGGTGCCCATGGAGGGCCCGCTGGGTGCCATGATAGGAGGCGGCGTCGGGGCGGCGCTGGCGCTGGCGATCGCGGCGCTGCTGCAATCGGTGGCCAAATCGCGGCTGTTGCAGAAACAACTCGGCCATCCAGTGGCCGGCTGGCGGCTGTCACTGCTGGTCGCGGCGCTGCCCATCCTGGGATTGGGGATGGTGGTGCTGCGGACGCCCGAACCGATCCAGCTCACCATCGGCTTCTTCGGCCTGCTGGGCAGCTATGGCTTCCTGATCTGGCGCTTTGCCTTCAAGGGCGCCGACCGGTTGCTGTTCAGCCGGGGCCTCAAGAAGATGGAGGAGGATGCGGCGGCCGATCTGGCCCTGGTCAGCAGCCTGCCCGGTGCGCTGCCGGGCGCCCCGAATACCAGGGACAGCTGAACGCGCCTCACATGCCGGGCGGTGGCGACCCGAAGTCGGTGCCCGAAATCGCCTCGCCGGGCGTGCCGGCCACCACGGCGGCATAAATCGTACCACCCAGCGGCGCGGCGGCGATCAGCCAGCCTGCGGCCAGCGCCACCAGCGGGGCCGCAATGCCGATCGGCCAGGCCGGGTGCAGCGGCTGGCCGGCGCGCAGTTCGCGCCAGGCCATGAAGGCCGGAAACAACAGCCCGGGCAGGGTCAGGATTTCCATCGCCCAGGGGATCAGCAAGGGCGCCGGCAGCAGGCGGCCAAAGGCTGGGCCCATGATGCTGGCCAGCGCGCACAGGTGCAGCCGGCGGTGCCAGCCGGTGTCCCGCCGCAGCGCTATGGCACTCAGCGCGAGGCCGGCGAAGACCAGCAGGCCCAGCGGGTTCTGCATCATGAAATACTGCGGCCGGAAAAAGAACGGCGTGCGGCCGGCCTGGGCCACGGCCATGGTGATTGCGGTGCCGGCCGCCACCATGGCGATGATCCACACCAGCCCCAGCCAGCCCAGCCGCCGGTGCCAGGCCAGTCGGCCGCTGGCGGCGAGCCCGGCCTGCAGCAGCGAAAGCCCCACCCAGCCGAAGAAGATGACGCCGTGGATGTGCCAGATCGCCGGCACGGCGAAGGTGGAGCGGCCCATGGCGAGGTGGAAGGAAAAGGCAGCGGCGAAGATCAGCGCCATCACGCCGGTGACGCGCGCCTGCAGCACCAGCCAGTCATGCCCGGTATCAACGTTATCGGCCGCCCGTGTCGCCATTGCCCGCGCTCCCCCCAAGAGACTGCAACGGAAAATTTACCGCGTGGCGCGGTGTGCGTCCATCATTTTGCCAGTTGGGCCGGCGCTGCGTCTGGTCCAGCCTGACTACCAGCAACAGGAGACGCACAGCATGATCGGCGTGATCGCGACACTGAAGATCCAGGACGGCAAGGCCGCCGAGTTCGAGGCGGTGTTCCGCACCCTCGCCGCGGCCGTGCGTGCGGGCGAGCCGGGCAACCTCTGCTATCAGCTGACCCGCTCGAAGGCCGATCCCAACACCTACAAGGTGCTGGAAGTCTATGCCGACGCCGATGCCCTAAAGGCGCACGGCGAGAGCGCCCATTTCAAGGCTGCTGGCCCGGGCCTTGGCGCCTGCCTCGCCGGCCGCCCCGATGTCGAATATCTCGACGGCGTGGATTAAAGCGCCGCGCGCAGCCGATCGACAAGATCCAGCCGCTCCCAGCCGAAGCCGCCTTCGGCATCGGGCGTGCGGCCGAAATGGCCATAGGCGGCGGTGCGCTGGTAGATCGGCCGGTTGAGGCCAAGCTGCACGCGGATGCCGCGCGGGGTCAGCGCAAAGCCCAGTTTGGCGGGATCGGCCAGCACCGCTTCCACGGCGGCGGCGTCCACCGTGCCGGTCCCGTGCAGATCGACATGGATCGACAGCGGCGCCGCCACGCCGATGGCATAGCTGAGCTGGATGGTGCAGCGCCGCGCCAGCCCGGCGGCGACGATGTTCTTGGCCAGATAGCGGCAGACATATGCAGCCGACCGGTCGACCTTGGTCGGATCCTTGCCGCTGAAGGCGCCGCCGCCGTGCGGAGCCGCGCCGCCATAGGTATCGACGATGATCTTGCGGCCAGTCACGCCGGCATCGCCATCGGGCCCGCCGATCTCGAACTTGCCGGTCGGATTGAGGTGGATCACCGTCTCGTCGCTGAGGAAGCCGGCCGGCAGCACGTCCTTCAGCACGCCCATCACATAGGTGCGCAGCTCCGCATATTTGGCCGCATCGCCGCCGCTCTCGCCGTCCTTGGCCCAGGGCGTGCAGTAATCGGGCTTGTGCTGCGTCGACACCACGATGGCGGTGGCGGCCACCGGGGTTTCCTTCTCATAGCGCAGGGTCACCTGGCTCTTGGCGTCCGGCTCCAGGAAGGGGGCGGCGCCGCTGTGCCGGTCGGCCGCCATGCGGGCCAGGATGCGGTGCGCATAATAGAGGGTTGCCGGCATGAAGTCGGGCGTCTCGTCGGTGGCATAGCCGAACATGATGCCCTGGTCGCCGGCACCTTCGTCCTTGTTGCCGCTGGCATCGACACCCTGCGCGATGTCGGTCGATTGCGGGTGCAGATAATTCTCGAAGGTCAGGTTCCGCCAGTGGAAACCGGCCTGTTCATAGCCGATGCGCCGCACCGTCTCGCGCACGGCGCGCTGGATCTCTTCCTGCGCGCCGGGCTCCCAATTGCCGTCGCTGTCGATCATCCCGCGCCCGCGCACTTCGCCGGCCAGCACCACCCGGTTGGTGGTCGTCAGGGTTTCACAGGCCACCCGGGCTTCCGGGTCCTTGGCCAGGAACAGATCGACGACAGCATCGGAAATCTGGTCGGCCACCTTGTCGGGATGGCCCTCCGACACCGATTCGGAGGTAAACAGGAACTCGTTCCGGGTCATCACGCGCCTCGCTTCTGCTTCCCCGCCCTTTACGGCGCGCGCCGGGCCGGGGCAAGCCATATAACGGGAGCTTTATATCACAACGTCCCGGCGACCGGTCGTTCCGTTGCTGCTCGCCGGCCCAGCAGCAGCGACAGGCCCAGGAGCGCGCTCGCCAGCAGCATCACGGCCAGATGCCCGCCTTGCGCGAACGGCGTGATCGGCAGCGGCGGCGGCAGCGTGGTCACCAGCGCGCCGGCCGTGCCGGCCTCCAGCCGGGCCAGTACCTGGCCATGGCCATCGATCACGGCGCTCACCCCGGTGGGTGTGGCGCGCGCGACCGTTAGCCCTTCCTCGATGGCGCGCAGCCGGGCCTGGGCGAGATGCTGCGGCGGTCCCCACTGGCCATACCAGGCATCGTTGGAGACGTTGGCGATCCAGCCCGGCCGCGCCCGCCCGTCCACCACGGCGCCGGGGAAGATGATCTCGTAACAGATCATTGGCGACACCGGCAGGAAGCCAGGCAGGGCCAGCGTGCGCGGGCCGGGCCCGCGGGCAAAATCGAAATCACCGGGCACCAGCCGCGCCAGGCCCAACGGCTCCAGCACGTCGCGCCAGGGCAGATACTCGCCGCCCGGCACCAGGTGCGCCTTGTCATAGCGGGCAAGGATGCGCCCGCCGCCCTGTCCGCCCCCGTTCTCGCTGATCACGAACAGGCTGTTGGCATAGGGGGTGTCACCGCTGCCAATGCCGGTGCCGCCGGCGATCAGCAGGTCGCCGCGGCCGAGCGGCGCGGCCAGCCGCGTCAGCAGCGCCGGATCGCGTTCCGGCAGGCCGTCGATCGCGCCTTCCGGCCACAGCACCAGCACCGGTGCCCGCCCGGTCGGAGCGAGGCCAGCTGCCGGCTCGTTCTGTGGCCGACTGCCGGGCATCAGGCTGGGCGCGTTGGGCGTGGCGAGGCCAGGATCGATGCCCATTTCGATCTTGCCGGTCACCTGGCCGGCCAGCGGCCCCAGCGGCGAGTCGATTGGCGGTGGTGCGCCGGGGTCGACATCTTCGATGCTCACATCGGCCAGCGCCACACGGCCCAGCGTGCGAGGGCGGGACAGTGCCTCGCGGGTGAGGCCCAGATAGGTGGCAAGATGCCGCTCGGCCGCTTCCGGATCATAGCGTTCGTCCTGCCCGATGCCGGGCTGCACCACCACCAGCGTGGCACTGGCCAGATCGGCCGGACGGATGCGCGCATTGCCGATCAGCAGGGCCAGCCCCGCCATCGCCAGCAGGCCGACGCCAGCCAGCCGCACGCCGCGCCCCGGCCCG
>NZ_WMHO01000004.1 GCF_010994245.1 Sandarakinorhabdus rubra | reverse complement strand
CCAGCACGGCGGCTTCCAGCTGGGGCCCGGGGCCCGCCGGCTCGCGCGCCACCAGCACACCGGCCAGGCTGCGCATCCGCGCCGCCACCTGCGCCGCCGCCTCGGCCCGGGCATCGGCGGCGAACAGGCGATAGCCCAAGGTGCGCGCGCGGCCGGCGAGCGTGGCATCGAACTGCGCCAGCCCCAGCCGGGCCAGCGTCACGTCCCCCTGCGCGATGGCCTTGCGCAGCGGCAGGCGGCCATTGAACTCGATGGGTTGCAGGATCGACACGGCAAAGGCCGGGCCATCACCCAGCCGCACCCCGTTGACCGGATTGTCGGTGGTGCGCTCGCCGAACTCGACCGCGATTTCGGGATCTGCCAGCCGGCCGGCGGCCTGCGCGCCGGTCTGTGCCAGGCTGATCTGGCGGGCCAGAAACTGGCGCTCGGGATTGCCGGCCACCACGTCGGCAGCCAAAGCCTCGATGCTGATGACAGGCGCGGCCGGCTGGGCCAAGGCGGGCACGGCAAGCAGGGCAAGAAGGCAAGACGCGCGGACCATGACGCTTGCCTAGACGACCACAGGCGTTGCGAATACTCGTGAAATTACTTGTGCTTGTCTGCAATCAGTTCGCGATAGCGGGTGAGCACGGCGGCGTTGATCGCGTCCCAGTCATAGGCCTGCGCGGCTGTCAGTCCGGCCTTGCCATGGGCACGGGCGAGGGCGGGATCGGCGCAATAACGGCCCAGCGCATCGGCATAGCCGGCGACATCGCGGGGGCCGACCAGAGCGCCGGTGACGCCATCGGCCACCAGGCACTCGTTGCCGCCGGCCCGCGCCGCCACCACCGGAATACCGCTCGCCATGGCCTCGAGGTTGATGTTGCCGAAGGTTTCGGTGATCGACGGGTTCAGCAGCATATCGACGCTGGCATAGGCACGCGCCAGGTTGATGCCGTCCTGAAAGCCGAGGAAAATGGCATCGGGCACGTCGCGCGCGAAACCGTCGCGCGCCGGGCCTTCGCCCACCACCAGCAGCCGGTGCCGCACCCCGCGCGCCTTCAGTTCGGCCACGGCTGCGGCCACCATGTCGAGACCCTTTTCCAGCACCAGCCGGCCGACAAAGCCGATCACCGGCTCATCGTCGGCAATCCCCAGACTCCAGCGCCATTCCAGGCTGCGCCGGCCGGGGTGGAAGCGTTGCTTGTCGACGCCGCGGCTCCACACGGCAGGCTCCGCGCTGATGATGCCGGCCTCGCGCATCGTCTCGCCAAAGCCGGCAGTGGTGACGAAGATGCTGTCCAGCCCGGCATAGAAGCGCTTCAGCAGCGCCTCGATCCCCGGCCGGATGAAGCCCAGGCCATAATATTCAAAATAGGTCTCGAAGCGGGTGTGGATGGAGGCAACCACCGGCACCCCCAGGTCGCGACCCAGCTTCTTGGCGGCGTGCGCGGCCGGATCGGGCGCCGACAGGTGGATGATGTCGGGCGCGAAGTCGCGGATCTCGCGCTTGAGCCGGTCGGGCAGGCCCAGCGCCAGGCGATATTCGCCGCGCCCGGGAATGGCAAAGCTGGGGATGGACACGAGCGTGCCGGCCGGCTCGAACGCCGGCGTGTCGGAGGTGGGCGAATAGACACGCACCACGCAGCCCTGCGCTTCGAGATAGGCGACCAGCCGGTTCAGGGCCTGGTTGGCGCCATCGCGGACATAGTTGTAGTTGCCGGAAAACAGCGCCACCCTGAGCGGGCGGTCAGGCAGGGCAGCAGCTTCGGGCATCTTGTACGCAGTGGCCACGCGGCAGGTTCCTTGTTCGAGCCCCGTCGTGCCATTCCATTGTGGCCAAGACACGGCAGTGCGATGGCCATATTCCGCCGCGCCACCGGATGCCGCACCACGAAAAACCCCGCCGGCTTGCGACCGGCGGGGTGTTTTCTTGGGGCATGGCCGGCGGTCGTCAGCCCTCCGTCTGCTCCAGCGCCTTGGCACTGGCGGCCTGCACGGCGCGCAGCGCGACGTCGCGGCTGTTGGCCGCCACGCGCAGACGCTGCATGCCCGCCCCGGTGCCGGCCGGGATCAGGCGGCCCACGATCACGTTCTCCTTGAGGCCCGTGAGCGTATCGACCTTGCCCTGCACGGCGGCTTCGGTGAGCACCCGCGTGGTCTCCTGGAACGAAGCCGCCGACACGAACGACTTCGTCTGCAGGCTCGCCTTGGTGATGCCCAGCAGCACCGGCTTGCCATCGGCCGGGCGGCCATCCGGCGGCAGCTTGGCGTTCTCGGCCTCCATTTCCTCGCGGTCGCACTGTTCGCCCACCAGGAGGGTGGTGTCGCCGCTTTCGGTGATTTCCACCTTCTGCAGCATCTGGCGCACGATCACCTCGATATGCTTGTCGTTGATGCGCACGCCCTGCAGGCGATAGACTTCCTGGATCTCGGCGCACAGATATTCGGCCAGCGGCTCGACGCCCAGCACCTCCAGGATGTCGTGCGGGTTGGGGTTGCCATCGATCAGATAGTCCCCCTTGCGCACGAAGTCGCCTTCCTGCACCGCGACATGCTTGCCCTTGGGCACCAGATATTCGGCCACGTCGCCTTCACCTTCCGGACGGATGATGATGCGGCGCTTGGTCTTGTAATCCTTGCCGAATTCCACGCGGCCATCGATACGGGCGATGATCGCATTGTCCTTGGGGATGCGGGCTTCGAACAGCTCGGCCACCCGCGGCAGACCGCCGGTGATGTCGCGCGTCTTGGCCGCTTCGCGCGGGATGCGGGCCAGCACGTCACCGGCCGACACGTCCTGCCCATCGGCCACCGAGAGAATGGCATCGACGGCCAGCATGTAGCGCGCCGCCTCGCCCGAACCTTCGTCGAGCAGGGTGATGCGCGGCCTGAGGTCGTCCTTCTTGTTGACGGCCTTCCAGTCCGACACCTTCTTGTTGGCGATGCCGGTGGCTTCGTCCACCTCCTCGCGCAAGCTGACGCCCTCGATCAGGTCCTGGTATTTCACCTTGCCCGACTTCTCGGTGATCACCGGCAGGGTGTACGGGTCCCACTCGGCAAGGCGGTCGCCCTTGTTCACCTGCGTGCCCTCGGCCTGGCCGATGATCGCACCATAGGGGATGCGATGGATCGAGCGTTCGCGGCCTTCGGAGTCGCGCAGCACCAGCTCGCCGTTGCGGGCCATGGCAATGGCGCGGCCGCGGCTGTCGGTGATGGTGGTGAGGCCGCGATACTCGACCACGCCGTCCACTGGCGCATCCAGCGTCGACTGTTCCGACACCTGTGCCGCGCCCCCGATGTGGAAGGTGCGCATGGTCAGCTGCGTGCCCGGTTCGCCGATCGACTGGGCCGCGATCACGCCGACCGCTTCGCCCATGTTCACCGGCGTACCGCGCGCGAGGTCGCGGCCATAGCAGGTGGAGCAGACGCCGCCGCGGGTTTCGCACAGCAGCGGCGAGCGAATCTTCACTTCCGCCACGGCCGCCTTTTCGATGCGCACCACGTCGCTTTCGGTCAGCAGGTGACCGGCCGGCGCCACGACCTCACCGGTCTTGGCGTCAACGATGTCGACCAGCACGGTGCGGCCCAGGATGCGCTCGCCCAGCGACACGATGGTGTTGCCGCCTTCGACGATGGCCTTCATCACCATGCCGCGGGTGGTGCCGCAATCGGCTTCCACCACCACGCAATCCTGGCTCACGTCGACGAGGCGCCGGGTCAGATAACCGGAGTTGGCGGTCTTCAGCGCGGTGTCGGCCAGACCCTTGCGGGCGCCGTGGGTGGAGTTGAAATACTCCAGCACGGTCAGGCCTTCCTTGAAGTTGGAGATGATCGGCGTTTCGATGATCTCGCCCGACGGCTTGGCCATCAGGCCGCGCATGCCGGCCAACTGCTTCATCTGCGCCTGGCTGCCTCGGGCGCCCGAGTGGGCCATCATGTAGATGGAGTTGATCGGCGCCTCACGGCCATCGGCCTTCTTCTTCTTGGCGCTGATTTCCTTCATCATTTCGCCGGCAACGAGGTCACCGCAGCGCGCCCAGGCGTCCACGACCTTGTTGTACTTCTCGCCCTGCGTGATCAGGCCGTCCTGATACTGCTGCTCGAAGTCCTTCACCTCGGCCTTGGTCTTGTCGACCAGGGTCGCCTTGGCGGCCGGGATCACCATGTCGTCCTTGCCGAAGCTGATGCCGGCCTGGAAGGCGTGGCGGAAGCCCAGCGCCATGATGGCATCGGCGAACAGCACCGTCTCCTTCTGGCCGGTGTGGCGATAGACGGTGTCGATGACGTCGCCGATCTCCTTCTTGGTGAGCAGGCGATTGATCGTCTCGAACGGCACCTTGTGGCTCTTGGGCAGGGTCTCGCCCAGCAGCAGCCGGCCCGGCGTGGTGTTCACGCGCTTGAGGTAAACCTGGCCGTTCTCGTCGGTCTGCGGCACGCGCGCGATGATCTTGGCGTGCAGCGTGACGTTCTTGTTGAACAGCGCCTGGTGCACCTCGGCCATGTTGGCAAAGGCCATGCCCTCGCCCGGCTCGCCGTCCATCTCCATCGACAGATAATAGAGGCCCAGCACCATGTCCTGCGAGGGCACGATGATCGGCTTGCCGTTGGCCGGCGACAGGATGTTGTTGGTGGACATCATCAGCACGCGCGCTTCCAGCTGGGCCTCGAGGCTCAGCGGGACGTGCACGGCCATCTGGTCACCGTCGAAGTCGGCGTTGAAGGCGGCGCAGACCAGCGGGTGCAGCTGGATGGCCTTGCCCTCGATCAGCACGGGTTCGAAAGCCTGGATGCCGAGCCGGTGCAGCGTCGGCGCGCGGTTCAGCAGCACCGGATGCTCGCGGATCACCTCGTCGAGGATGTCCCAGACTTCCTTGCGCTCCTTCTCCACCCACTTCTTGGCCTGCTTCAGGGTCATCGACAGGCCCTTGGCATCCAGCCGCGAGTAGATGAACGGCTTGAACAGCTCGAGCGCCATCTTCTTGGGCAGGCCGCACTGGTGCAGCTTGAGTTCCGGACCGGTGACGATCACCGAGCGGCCCGAATAGTCGACGCGCTTGCCGAGCAGGTTCTGGCGGAAGCGGCCCTGCTTGCCCTTCAGCATGTCCGAAAGCGACTTCAGCGGCCGCTTGTTGGCGCCCGTGATGGTGCGGCCGCGGCGGCCGTTATCGAACAGCGCGTCCACCGCTTCCTGCAGCATGCGCTTCTCGTTGCGCACGATGATGTCGGGCGCGCGCAGCTCAATGAGGCGCTTCAGGCGGTTGTTGCGGTTGATGACGCGGCGATAGAGATCGTTGAGGTCCGACGTTGCGAAGCGGCCGCCGTCCAGCGGCACCAGCGGCCGCAGGTCGGGCGGGATCACCGGCACGACCGTCAGGATCATCCATTCCGGCTTGTTGCCGGAGTTGATGAAGCTTTCGACCACCTTCATCCGCTTGATGATCTTCTTGGGCTTCAGCTCGGACTTGGTGGTGCGCAGCTCCTCGCGCAGCTGCTCCATCTCGCCTTCAAGATCGAGCTGTTCGAGCAGGATGCGGATGGCTTCCGCGCCAATGCCGGCCTGGAAGGCGTCTTCGCCATATTCTTCCTGCGCGGTCAGCAGCTCGTCCTCGGTGAGGAGGTCGAGCTTCTTGAACGGCGTCATGCCCGGATCGATGACGACATACTGCTCGAAATAGAGCACGCGCTCGAGCTGCTTCAGCTGCATGTCGAGCAGCATGCCGATGCGGCTGGGAAGCGACTTCAGGAACCAGATGTGGGCAACCGGCGCGGCCAGCTCGATATGGCCCATGCGCTCGCGGCGGACCTTGGAGACGGTCACTTCCACGCCGCACTTTTCGCAGACGATGCCCTTGTACTTCATGCGCTTGTACTTGCCGCACAGGCACTCGTAATCCTTGATCGGCCCGAAGATGCGGGCGCAGAACAGGCCATCCCGCTCCGGCTTGAAGGTGCGATAGTTGATCGTCTCGGGCTTCTTGATCTCGCCATAGGACCAGCTGCGGATCTGCTCCGGGCTGGCGATGGCGATCTGGATCTGGTCGAAGGTCTCCGGCTTGGCGACCGGCGAGAAGAAGTTGGTGACGTCGTTCATGGTCTCGTCTCCTGGAACGGAGTGGCAGGTGGAGGGGTGAACCGGATGGGACTAGCCCGGCCGCCTCACTCCACCGCCTCGTTCGACTGCAGCTGGACGTTGAGGCCCAGCGACCGCATTTCCTTCACCAGCACGTTGAAGCTTTCGGGGATACCGGCTTCGAACGTGTCGTCGCCCTTGACGATGGCTTCATAGACCTTGGTGCGGCCCACCACGTCGTCGGACTTGACGGTGAGCATTTCCTGCAGCGTGTAGGCGGCGCCATAGGCCTGCAGGGCCCACACTTCCATTTCCCCGAAGCGCTGGCCACCGAACTGGGCCTTGCCGCCCAGCGGCTGCTGGGTGACGAGGCTGTAGGGGCCGATCGAGCGGGCGTGGATCTTGTCGTCCACCAGGTGGTGCAGCTTGAGCATGTAGATATAGCCCACCGTGACGCGGCGATCGAAGGCATCACCGGTGCGGCCGTCGAACAGCTCCACCTGGCCCGAGGCGTCGAGCCCGGCCAGATCCAGCATGTGCGACACGTCGCTTTCCTTGGCGCCGTCGAACACCGGGGTGGCCATCGGCACGCCGCCCGACAGGTTGCGCGCCAGCTCCACCACCGCCTCGTCGGCAAGGCCGGCGATCTCGGCCGCATATTGCGGGCCATAGACCGCCTTGAACAGCTCGCGGATCTCCGCGGCGCTGCCCTTCACCATCGTGTCGTTGATGTTCTCCAGCATGGCGGCGATCTTCTTGCCGAGGCCGCGGGCGGCCCAGCCGAGGTGCGTCTCGAAGATCTGGCCGACGTTCATGCGGCTGGGCACGCCCAGCGGGTTGAGCACGATGTCAACGGGCGTGCCGTCAGCCAGGAAGGGCATGTCTTCCTGCGGCAGGATGCGGCTGATCACGCCCTTGTTGCCATGGCGGCCGGCCATCTTGTCGCCCGGCTGCAGCTTGCGCTTCACCGCCACGAACACCTTGACCATCTTGAGCACGCCCGGCGGCAGTTCGTCACCGGCCTGCACCTTGGCCTTCTTGTCTTCCAGCTTGGCGGTGATCGAGGTGTGCGCCTCGTCCCACTGCGCCTTCAGCGCCTCGAGGCCGCCCTGCGCGGCGTCGTCCGCCACGCCGAACTTCCACCATTCGCGGCGAGGATGCTCATCGAGCAACGCGGCATCGATGGTGGCGCCCTTCTTCACGCCCTTCGGCCCGGCCACGACTTCCTGGCCCAGCAGGGCATCGGAGAGGCGGGCATAGGTGGCGCGATCAAGGATGGCGCGTTCGTCGGTGGCGTCCTTCTCGAGGCGCTCGATTTCCTCGCGCTCGATCTGCAAGGCGCGTTCGTCCTTGTCGATGCCATGGCGATTGAAGATGCGCACATCGACAATGGTGCCCGACACGCCCGGCGGCAGCCGCAGGGAGGTGTCGCGCACGTCGCTGGCCTTCTCGCCGAAGATGGCGCGCAGCAGCTTCTCTTCCGGCGTCATCGGCGATTCGCCCTTGGGCGTGATCTTGCCAACCAGGATGTCGCCCGGCTCCACCTCGGCGCCGATGTAGACGATGCCGGCCTCGTCGAGGCGGGCGAGCGCGTCTTCACCAACGTTGGGGATGTCGCGGGTGATGTCTTCCGGGCCCAGCTTGGTGTCGCGGGCCATCACCTCGAACTCCTCGATGTGGATCGAGGTGAAGATGTCTTCCTTGACGATCTTCTCATTGATCAGGATCGAGTCTTCATAATTGTAGCCGTTCCACGGCATGAAGGCGACGAGCACGTTGCGGCCCAGCGCCAGCTCGCCATCCTCGGTGGAGGGGCCGTCGGCGATGATGTCGCCCTTGGCCACCAGGTCGCCCACCGTCACCAGCGGCCGCTGGTTGATGCAGGTCGACTGGTTGGAGCGCTGGAACTTCATCAGCGTGTAGATGTCGACGCCCGACTTGCCGGGCTCCACGTCCTCGGTGGCGCGGATCACGATGCGGGTGGCATCGACCTGGTCGACGATGCCGCCGCGGCGGGCAGCAATGGCAGCGCCGGAATCGCGGGCCACCGTGCCTTCCATGCCGGTGCCGACGAACGGCGCTTCGGCCTTGACCAGCGGCACCGCCTGGCGCTGCATGTTCGAGCCCATCAGCGCGCGGTTGGCGTCATCGTTCTCGAGGAACGGGATCAGCGAGGCGGCGACCGAAACGAGCTGCTTGGGGCTCACGTCAGCGAGGGTGATCTGCCCGGCCGGCGCCATCAGGAACTCGCCGGCTTCACGCGCCGACACCAGTTCCTCCACGAACACACCGTTGCCATCGATGCCGGCATTGGCCTGCGCGATGGTGTGGCGGGCTTCTTCCATGGCCGACAGATAGACGACCTCGTCGGTCAGCTTGCCGTCCGCCACCTTGCGGTAAGGCGTTTCGATGAAGCCGTACTTGTTCACCCGGCTGAAGGTGGCCAGGCTGTTGATCAGGCCGATGTTCGGCCCTTCCGGCGTCTCGATCGGGCAGATGCGGCCATAGTGCGTCGGGTGCACGTCGCGCACTTCGAAGCCGGCGCGCTCGCGGGTCAGGCCGCCCGGGCCAAGCGCCGAGACACGGCGCTTGTGGGTGACTTCCGACAGCGGGTTGGTCTGGTCCATGAACTGCGAGAGCTGCGACGAACCAAAGAACTCGCGCACCGCGGCCACCGCCGGCTTGGCGTTGATGAGGTCGTTGGGCATGACGGTGTCGATATCGACGCTCGACATGCGCTCCTTGACGGCGCGCTCCATGCGCAGCAGGCCGACGCGATACTGGTTCTCTAGGAGCTCGCCCACCGAACGGACGCGGCGGTTGCCGAGATTGTCGATGTCGTCGATCTCGCCCTTGCCGTCCTTCAGCTCGACGAGCGTCTTGACGACGGCGGCGATGTCCTCGCGGCGCAGAACCGTCACATCGTCCGGGCAATCGAGGCCCAGGCGCATGTTCATCTTCACCCGGCCCACCGCCGACAGGTCATAACGGTCGGGATCGAAGAACAGGCCATAGAACATGGCTTCGGCGGTCTCGCGCGTCGGCGGCTCGCCGGGGCGCATGACGCGATAGATCTCGGCGAGCGCGTGATCGCGCTCCTCCACCTTGTCGGCCATCAGCGTGTTGCGGATCCACGGACCCACCGAGACATGGTCGATGTCGAGCAGCTCGATGCTGGTCTGGCCGGCGCGGTCGATGCGCTCGAGATTCTCGGCGGTCAGCTCGTCGCCGGCCTCGATATAGATCTCGCCGGTCGCCTCGTTGATGAGGTCGAACGCCGAATAGCGGCCGAAGATCTCCTCGGTCGGGATCAGCAGGTTCTTCAGGCCATCGGTGGCGGCCTTCCGCACCATTCGCGGCGTGATCTTGGTGCCGGTCTCGAACACGATCTCGCCGGTGTCGGCGTTGACCACGTCGAACGCCGGCTTGGCGTTGCGCCAGTTCACCTCGACGAACGGCACCACCCAGCCGGCCTGGCCGGTGGGGCCAGTGCCCCGCACCCAGGTGACGCGATTATAGAAGAGATTCAGGATCTCTTCCGAATGCCAGCCCAGCGCATAGAGCAGTGTGGTGACCGGCAGCTTGCGCTTGCGGTCGATGCGGACATTCACGATGTCCTTGGCATCAAACTCGAAATCCAGCCACGAGCCGCGATAGGGGATGACGCGGGCGGCGAAGAGATACTTGCCCGACGCATGCGTCTTGCCGCGGTCGTGATCGAAGAACACGCCCGGCGAACGGTGCATCTGCGAGACGATGACGCGCTCGGTGCCGTTGATGATGAAGGTGCCGTTCTCGGTCATGAGCGGCATGTCGCCCATGTAGACGTCCTGCTCCTTGATATCGAGGACGGAGCGGGTCTCGGTGTCGGCATCCACTTCGAAGACGATCAGGCGCAGCGTCACCCGCATCGGTGCGGCATAGGTCATGCCGCGCTGGCGGCACTCGTCGGTGTCATACTTGGGATCTTCGAGTTCATAATGAACGAAGTCCAGCTCGGCCGTGCCGGCGAAATCGCGGATCGGGAACACCGAGCGCAGCGTCTTTTCGAGGCCCGAGACATAGCCGATCGCCGGGTTGGAGCGCAGGAACTGTTCATAGCTTTCGCGCTGCACCTCGATGAGGTTGGGCATCTGCACCACTTCGCCGATCTGGCCGAAGGTCTTGCGGATGCGCCGGCGGCTGTTGAACGGCTTCACGCCCTGGGGCGGCTGCTTCATCTGGGTGGCCATATGTGCGTCTTCGTCCCTCGTGGCCGGCCGGGTCGGGCCGGGAAACAGCAAAGACCGCACGTCATTCCCGCATGGCTGCGGCAATGTCGCACGGTCACTGGCGATGGAGCCTTGCCACCCTTCCATCCGTCGCGGCCCGATCGCGCTACGGGCCGTGTCTCGAAAGGCGGCAGGCCGGCCGCAGAATCACCCACGGCCAGACAGAGCCGGCGATATAGGCGCTTTGTTGGATTGGGGGAAGGGGGTGCGGCAGAGACAGCAAAAAGGGGCAGCCCCGGGTGGAGCTGCCCCTTCCTTGTTTGGGTCGGTGCGGGCCGCGGCAAAGCCGCGTCCTGACGTCAGACGGGATCCGGTGGGGCGCTGAGGCGCCCGCCCGGCCCCGCTGGCCGGCCTTGCGGGAGTCGGCCAATAGCGCTGCGCACTATTGGCTCGCCCCGCAGCGGCTTACTTCACCTCAACCGTAGCGCCGGCTTCTTCCAGCTGCTTCTTGAACTTCTCGGCGTCGGCCTTCGACACGCCTTCCTTGATGGCCTTCGGAGCCGATTCCACCAGAGTCTTGGCTTCGGTCAGGCCCAGGCCGGTGATGGCGCGGACTTCCTTGATGACGTTGATCTTCTTGCCGCCGTCGCCGGTCAGGATCACGTCGAACTCGGTCTTCTCTTCGGCAGCCGGGGCGGCAGCGCCACCACCAGCCGGGGCAGCGGCCACGGCCACGGCGGCAGCGGCGGACACGCCCCACTTCTCTTCGAGCAGCTTGGCGAGTTCGGCAGCTTCCAGCACGGTCAGCGAGGACAGCTGGTCAACGATTGCGTTCAGGTCAGCCATGATAATCTCCAGTTCTTGTCTAAATGGGTCTGCGATTGGTCTCGAAAAGGCTTACGCGGCTTCCTTGTCGCCATAAGCGGCAAAGACGCGGGCCAGCTTGGCCGCCGGAGCGGTCGACAGCTGGGCCAGCTTGGTGGCCGGCGCGTTGATGAGGCCCACCAGCTTGGCGCGCAGTTCATCCAGCGACGGCAGTTCGGCCAGCGCCTTGACGCCGTTCACGTCGAGAACGGTGCCACCCATGGCGCCGCCCACGATCTCGAACTTGTCATTGCCCTTGGCGAATTCCACCACGATCTTGGCCGCCGCCACCGGGTCGGTGGACGTGGCCAGGCCCACCGGGCCGGTCAGCATGTCGCCGATCGGCTGGTAAGGCGTGCCTTCGAGCGCGATGCGCGCGAGGCGATTCTTCGTCACCTTGAAGCTGGCGCCAGCGGCACGCATCTTGTTCCTGAGCTCGGTCGCCTGGGCGACGGTCAGGCCATGGTTGCGCGCGACCACGACAACCGACGTTTCGGTCAGCGTCTTGGCCAGGCTGGAGACGGCTTCGGCTTTCTGGGCGCGATCCATGCTCACTCCTTGGGTTTGCCGCCCCGGCGCCTTGCAGCTCCGCGACGGACGGGACATGGCGCGATCCCGGCAACACCGGGAGCCGCGCCGGCTCATGAGCCTGCCGCCTGCCAACCAACATCGCTGAAGGGGGAACAGGCCTCAGGCCCGTCCGAAGAGGATCGCTGCCCACGCATGCCCGCACGGCCTGCGCAGACCCGGGAGACGCCATCGCACGGCTGGCCCGGAAAAACTTGCCTCGTCTCATGCAGGCCCATTTGGCTTAAGGGCCCATTCCAGCGAACGCTGCCCACCTGCAATCTCGGACGGTCGCTCAGGCCATTGCTGGCCGGAACGGATGCGGGCCACTAAGGGCAGGCAGGCCAAGAGTCAAGCCGCGGGCAACGAAAAGGGCCGGGGAGCGGCGCTCCCCGGCCCTTCCTGCATTCAGTCAGCTTTGAATCAGCCGGCGAAGCCCGCCGAAGCCGGGTCCACCTTGATGCCGGCGCCCATGGTCGAGCTGACGGCCACCTTGAGCAGATACTTGCCCTTGGCGCCCGACGGCTTGGCCTTGACGACAGCATCAACGAGCGCGTCGAAATTGGCGCGCAGCGCGTCCTGCTCGAAGCTGGCCTTGCCCAGGATACCGTGGATGATGCCGGCCTTTTCGACGCGATACTCGATCTGGCCGCCCTTGGCCGCCTTCACGGCTTCGCCGACGTTCATCGTCACCGTGCCCAGCTTGGGGTTCGGCATCAGGCCCTTGGGGCCCAGCACCTTGCCCAGCCGGCCGACCAAACCCATCATGTCGGGCGTAGCGATGCAGCGGTCAAAATCGATGGTGCCGCCCTGCACGGTTTCCAGCAGGTCTTCGGCGCCCACCACGTCGGCACCGGCCGCCTTGGCTTCATCGGCCTTGGCGCCGCGGGCGAACACGCCCACGCGCACCGTCTTGCCGGTGCCCTTGGGCAGGGTGACGACGCCGCGCACCATCTGGTCGGCATGGCGGGGATCAACGCCCAGGTTCAGCGACACCTCGATGGTCTCGTCGAACTTGGCAGTGGCATTGGCCTTCACCAGCGCCAGCGCTTCATCGATCGGATAGAGCTTCTCGCGGTCCACGGCGGCGGCGAGAGCCTTGGCCTTCTTGGTCGTTGCCATCGGATCAGCCCTCCACCACTTCAACGCCCATCGCGCGGGCGGAACCTTCGATCGTCTTCATCGCCATCTCGATCGAGTTGGCGTTCAGGTCGGCCATCTTCTGCTCTGCAATGGCGCGGATCTGCGACTGCTTGAGCTTGGCGGCCGGGGCGCCCTTGCCCGGCGTGGTGCTGCCCGACTTCAGGCCGGCGGCCTGCTTGATCAGGAAGCTGGCCGGCGGCAGCTTGGTGATGAAGCTGAACGAACGGTCGGCATAGACGGTGATCACCGTCGGGATCGGGGTGCCCTTTTCGAGGCTCTCCGTCTTGGCGTTGAACGCCTTGCAGAATTCCATGATGTTGACGCCGCGCTGGCCCAGTGCCGGACCGATCGGCGGCGAGGGGTTGGCCTGACCGGCCTTCACCTGCAGCTTGATGTAACCTGTGATCTTCTTGGCCATGTGGCCGCTCCTTGCTTTGCGGTGCTCACGGCCGGGGCAACCGGCCTCCCGCAGTTGGGGTGGTTGGCAGCGTTACTTCTGCTTTTCCACCTGTTCGAAGCCCAGTTCGACGGGCGTCGCCCGGCCGAAGATGGACACCGAAACCTTGACGCGGCCGTGGTCGTAGTCGATCTCCTCGACCAGGCCGTTGAAACTGGCGAACGGCCCATCGAGCACGCGCACGCTGTCGCCGATCTCGAAATTGGCCTTCTTCTTGACCTTGGCAGCCGGGGTTTCCTCCGCCTTGGTGTTGAGCATGCGCGCCGCTTCGGTCTCCGAAATCGGCTGCGGCTTGTTCTGCTGGCCCAGGAAGCCGGTCACCTTGGGCGTGTTGCGCACCAGGTGATAGACATCGTCGGTCATCGCCAGCTTGGCCAGCACATAGCCAGGCATCGACTTGCGCTCGACCTGGCGCTTCTTGCCCTTCACCACCTCGGTCACGGTCTCGGCCGGCACTTCGACCGCCTCGATGAAGGCGTCGAGGCCCATGCGCCGCGCTTCGGTGAGGATCGCCTCCTTCACCTTGTTCTCGAAGCCCGAATAGGCGTGGATGATGTACCAGCGCGCCATCTGTTCCCTTTTCCCTTACGTCTCAGGCCGCGAGGCTCAGCAGGAACTTCACGGTGCGGCCAAGAAGCTGGTCAACGCCCAGGAAGAAGACCGACAGCAGGCTGGTCATGATGAGCACCATCACCGTCATCCGTACCGTCTCGCCGCTGGTGGGCCAGGCGATCTTCTTCGTCTCGGTCTGCACCTGGCGCACGAACTCGGCCGGGGACGTGCCCGGCTGCTTCGTCTCGTTCGCCTTTGCCTCGCTCACGCGCGCTGTTCCTTCACTCGCCATTGCCCGCTGGCCATTTCTGGCCGGCGAATCGCGGCCACCGCCGAAAGGCAGTCACCGCAAACACCAATAACCGGCACGGGCATGCCACCCATGGCCGGTCAACCAATCCGCCCGACGCCCCTTCAGCCAGCAACAGATGCAGGGATTTCAATCCCTTGAACCGGTCTTGCCGAGCCGTTGGCAGGAGTGGAGGGGCTCGAACCCCCGGCCCTCGGTTTTGGAGACCGATGCTCTACCAACTGAGCTACACTCCTAGGCGCGAGGACAGGGGCTATAGTGAGGCGGCCGGGGTGGCGCAAGAGGCTGGGCGCAAAGGCCCAGGGCGCTGGAGGTAGGGCGCTCGCGGTGGGGCGCTGGGGGCGGGGGCTGGCGGCGGCTCTCTGGGCGTTGAAACCCCGCCCGACCTGCCGTAAGGGCTGTTAAAACGCGGGTATAGCTTAGTGGTAAAGCTCCAGCCTTCCAAGCTGGCTATGCGGGTTCGATTCCCGCTACCCGCTCCATCGCAGCCGGGCGCGTGGATTGCCCGGCAATCCACCGACTCCGGCTAGATCGGCCGGGCTGGCGCTTGGCCCGCAGGCCAAGCGAACAGCTTCGACGTCAGCCGCGGCTTTGCCGCGGCGCCCTGCCCTCTTTCCTCCCCCAGCCCCCCTAAAGCCCCGCCCCCCACCGCCGTTCCTGAAACCATCAGCACAGGAGGGCATACATGCAGCATCAGCCGGGGCCATTGCTGCGCCAAGCGGCGGTGCCAACACCGGCCGACGCCGCCAGCGCCACGCAGCTGGCTGGCTTTGACGCCGTCAGGGCGCTGCTGGTGGCCACCGGGCTGCCGGCCGAACCGGCTGTGTATGACGTGCTCTGGCGGCATGTTGAGGGCGAAGCGCCGGAGCTTTCGCTGGCGATCACCGCCGCGCTGGCTGCGGGCGATCTCACGCTGGCCACCCTGATGACGCTTCGCGAGGCGCATCTGGGCGCACTCAGCGAAGCCAGCGTGAAGCAACTGATTGCCGAGGCCCATGGCCAGGCCGAGGCGCTGGGCCGGCGTATCGCCAGCGGCCAGAATGACCTGGCCGATTATGGCCGCGCCATTGCCGATGGCGGCGAGCGGCTGGCCGGCCCGCTGGATGCCACCGGCCTTGCCGGCCTGCTGGAACAGCTGGGCGAGGCCACGGCCACCATCCAGGCCGCCAACAGCCGATTGATCGGCGAACTGGCCGAGGCGGCGGCCGAAAGCCGGGCACTGGCCGATCGGCTGCACCAGGCCGAACGGGCAGCGGTGACCGATGCGCTGACCGGCGTGATGAACCGGCGCGGGCTGATGCTGGCGCTCGCCGGCGCGCAGGCCGAGGCCGAAGCCAGTGGCGCGGCGCTCAGCGTGGCCGTGGTGGACATCGACCATTTCAAGCGCTTCAACGACCGCTTCGGCCATGCCATGGGCGATGATGTTCTATGCTTCGTGGCCCGGCATCTCGCCGATCGGCTGGAGCAGGAGGGCGGCAGCGTAGGCCGGCTGGGCGGCGAGGAGTTCGTGGGCCTGCTGCCGGGCGTGCCGGTGCATGCCGCAGCGGGCCGCATCGACCGCATCCGGGCAGAGCTGACCGGGCAGTTGCTGAGGAGCGCGGTTGACGGCAGCAGCATGGGCCGGATCAGCTTTTCGGCCGGGGTTGCCGAGCATCGACCCGGCTTCAGCGCGGAGCGGCTGATCGAACGGGCGGATGGTGCGCTTTATACCGCCAAGCGGCTGGGGCGGGACCGGGTGGTGCCAGATCGCGGCTGAAGGGGCCGCCAGTCGCTGAAATTCGGGCGTTGACAGCGGGGCGCGCCTCCCTAAAAGAGCCGCTTCCCGACGGGGCTCCCGTGGAGGGGTGGCCGAGCGGTCAATGGCAGCAGACTGTAAATCTGCCGGGTTTCACCCTACGTTGGTTCAAATCCAACCCCCTCCACCACCCGCCGCCGGAAAGTCCCGAAGCGGCCACAATGCTCGGGGCGCGGGTAGCGATTCTTCATTGAGTTCTTGGTCAGGCCTGAAAGAGCGGCCGATCCGGCCCGAGTTTCGCGTGTTCGTCCCGGCGAAGGCCCGCTTCATCGCCCTGCCCCTAGGCCTCGCGCTTCGAGCTTGTCACCTTGCGTGCATCGTTGCGGTCGCTCCGGCCGCCTCAGCTGGGAGACATGTATGCGCATTCTTATGACGCTTGCCGCCGCCATCAGCCTGTCTGCACCGGCATTTGCCGCCATCACCGTGGGTGCCACGGTCAAGGACACCGCGGGCGGCGTGGTCGGCACGGTTGCCAGCGTTGCGGCTGGCAATGTCGTCGTCGATACCGGCAGCAACAAGGTCACCATTCCGGAAACCAGCTTCGCCACCACGCCGGACGGGCCGCTGCTGGCCATGACCAAGTCGCAGCTCGATGCTGCCGCCGAACAGGCCCTGGCGGCGCAGAAGCAGCAGCTTGCGGCCGCAATCCAGCCCGGCGCCACCGTGCGGGGCACCCAGGGCGGCATCATCGGCACCATCGCCAGCCTTGATGGCGACTTTGTGCTGGTCAAGGGCGAAGCGGGCGAGGCCCGCATTCCCGCCAGCGGCCTGGCCCTGAAGGCCGATGGCCTGCACTTCGGCATGACCGTCGCCGAATTTGCCGAAGCCGCGAAGGCCACCCCTGCTGCGGCCGACAACCCAACGCCGTAAAGCACGGTTGCCGGGAGGCAGGGGCTGGCGGCGCGGGCCCGTGAAGGCTATGGCGCCGACATGGGCCGCAGACCGCATCCGAAAAGCCAGCAGGGCCAGAAGAGCCCTTACCCGCGCCTCTATGGCCGGCACGCGGTGTTTGCCGCGCTCGACAACCCCGAGCGCAGCTTCAGGAAGCTGTGGCTGACCCCACAGACGGCAAAGACCATCGTCATCCCGCAGGGCCTGCAGGTGCAATATGGCGATGATCATGATCTTGGGCGGCTGTGCCCGGCCGATGCGCCGCACCAGGGCTATGTGCTGGAGGTCGAGCCGCTGGACAGCGTGTGGCTGGGCGACATCCTGAAGGACGCCGACGATGGCGACAACCGCCCCATCGTGGTGCTGGACCAGGTGACCGATCCGCACAATGTGGGCGCGATCATGCGTTCGGCGCTGGCCTTCAATGCGCGCGCGCTTGTCACCCAGGATCGCCACAGCCCGGCCGAAACCGGCGCGCTGGCGCGCAGCGCCAGCGGCGCGCTGGAAGCGCTGCCGTGGGTGCGGGTGGTGAACCTGGCGCGCGCGCTGGGGGAGATTGGCGAGGCCGGCTTCTGGCGCATCGGGCTGGATGGCAGCGCGAAAGACACGCTGGAGACGGCACTGGGCACATGCCAGCCGGCCCTGGTGCTGGGCAGCGAGGGCGAGGGCCTGCGCCACCTCACCACCGAACATGTCGACCAGATGGCGAAGCTGCCAATCACGGGCGTCGAGAGCCTCAACGTCTCGAACGCGGCGGCGATTGCCCTTTACGCCTGTGCCCGGCGCGGCCTGTGAGCGGGGCTGACCTGGCCGGGCTTGCCGCCGCCTATACCGCGGCGTGGAACAGCGGTCGCCCGGAGGCGGTGGCAGGTCATTATGCCGAGGATGGCCAGATCAGCATCAATGGCGGGCCGGCATGGCAGGGCCGCGCCGGTGTCGCCGAGATGGCGGCCGGCTTCCTGGCGGACATTCCGGACATGGTGCTGCGCTGTGACGGTGTTCGCGCCGGTGGCCCGGCGGAGGACTGCCACGCCATCTATCTGTGGACCTTCACCGGCACCCACGCCGGCAGCGGCCGGGCGGTGCGCGTCGAAGGCTGGGAAGCCTGGCAGATCGGCGCCGATGGTCTGATCCGGTCATCGCGCGGCTGGTTCGACGCCGCCGATTACTCCCGCCAGACCTGCTGAAAACGGCGGCGCGCGGTGGGGCCGGGAAGGCCCCACCGCGCGCGCTTGTCTTGGTCCTTCGATCTCAGAACTGGACGCGGGCGCCGAAACGGAACACGCGGCCCAGCGGGTTGCCGATGAACGGATCGTAGGACGGCTCCAGACGCGAGGCCGGCGGATCCGCATCGGTGAAGTTTTCCACCGAGAACTGCAGCTGCGTCTTCACCGCGGTCCACGGCAGGTCATACTGCAGGTGGAAGTCGTGCTGGGTGAAGCTGTCCACCTCGCGGCCGAAGTTCACCGGGCCGAAGTTGGTCGCGGTGCAGTTGGTCAGACCGACGCAGCGATCATCATCCACGCCAGCGATGTAACGCACCTGGTAGCGGGCGTTGATGCCGCTGATGTTGTAGTTGATCCAGGCGTTGCCGCGGAACGGGGAAATGGTGCCCGGATCGCGGAAATAGTTGGTGAAGCCCTTGGCCTGATAGCCGGCCTGCACCTGCAGACCACGGAAGATGAAGTTGTCGAACTTGTAGTCCAGCACGAAGCTGCCCTGCGCACCGACATTGAGATCGCCGCCGAACAGGCCGGTGGTGTAATCCACCGCCACGTCGATGCCGCTGATCTTGGTATCGGGCCCGTTCACCCAGTCGGTGCGGACGCGGCTGATGTCGAGACCGCTGGTCACGCCCTGCACGCAGCCGCCCTGGAAGGTGATCAGGTTGGCGAAGATGCTGCTGCAGTTGGCAAAGCGGTTGCTGGTGCTGCCAGGCACCAGAGCGCCGCTCACAACCGTGCTGGCAATGGCCTGCGCTGGCGTGGTGGTGATGCGGCCCTTGACATCGAAGCTCCAGTAATCGGCCGACACCGTGAAACCGCTGGTTTCAATGACCGCGCCCACGTTGTAGGTGAAGGCGGTTTCCGGCCCGAGGTCATTCGGGTTGCCGAAGATGTCCACCGACTTGAAGTTGTTGCCCGCCGCCTGGATGCCGGCCAGCGAGGTGATCTGGTTGTTGGCGACCTGGTTGGCCAGCGGACCACGGAAGGTGGTGCCCACCGAGCCGCGGAACACCAGCCAGTCGATCGGCTGCCAGCGCACCGTGCCCTTGGGGTTGAAGGTGGAGCCGACCGAGCCGCCGTAATCCTCGAAGCGGGCAGCGCCGGTGATTTCGAGCGTGGTGGTGATCGGCACCTTCACTTCGGCGAAGATCGCCTTCACGCTCTGCGTCTGACGCTCGAAGCGCGAACCGCCGAGGAAGATGAAGGAGCCGACGCCTTCCAGCGGCGTGCCGACGCAGGAGCGATCCCCCTCGATGAAGCAGGGGTTGATGTTGAGATCGGATGCTTGGTTGATCGGCCGGGTGGTCCAGTTGTTGCCGCGATACTGGGCGCCGAAGGCATAGGCGATCGGGCCGCCGCCCAGATCGATGCCGGTCTCGCCCGAGAAGATGGCATCGAACACCACCTGCTCTTCCACCTGGTAGGTGCCGTTGCGCACATGCACCCAGTTGACCAGTTCGACGCTGTTCGACGCGCCGGCGACGAAATTGGGGTTGGTCAGGTTCTGGAGGGAGATCGGCTGGGCGGCGTTGATGAACGGGTTGAACCACTGGCAGCCGTTCTGGCCGGGCGTGGTGCCGGTGCAGTTGGGGCCGCCAAGGCCGTTCAGCGCCGCCTGCAGGCGCGAGCCAATCATGTCAGGCACCGACAGGTTGCGTTCGGACCGCCACCAGGTGGCGGCGAACTGGGCGCGGAAATTGTCCGAGAATTCCTGATCCAGGCTGGCCGACGCGCGATAGGCTTTGTTGTTGGCCTGGCCCTTGCCGGAGCCGCGCGCCGGATCTGCCGGGTTGCCCAGCCAGCCGAACGGCCGCCACAGCACGCCCGTGATCGCCGCTGGCGAGGCCGCAAGGCCGTTCTGCGACAGGAAGGCCGCCACACCGGGGTTGTTCGGGCTGACCGTGAAGGCGTTGGCGGAACCCGAGCCGCGCGGACCCTGCGTGGGCGGGAACGACGGCGAGTAGCCCAGCGAGTTCAGATCGGTCTGGGCATAGAGGAGTTCGAGGTGGAACTTGGTGCGGTCCGACAGGTCGACGTCAGCCTGGATATAACCCTGGTAACGGTCTTCCTCTTCGATGATGTTGTTCCACGGAATGAAGCTGAAGCGGCAAACTGGCGCCGCCGGAATGGCAGCACTCAGGGGTGTCGTATCGGGCACGCCGCCCAGCGCGCTACAGCCGGCAGAGCCGCCATCACGCACCAGATTGAGCGGGCTGCCGGGATAGCTGACATTCCACAGGCCGGGGTTGCCGAGCACCGACCAGCCCGACGGGTTCTGTGCATAAGAAGTGCGGCTGAAGTCGCGCTTGAAGTTCGGCAGGGTCGAACGGTGCTGCCAGCCGAAGCCGGCCATGATGTTGAGCGCCCCGAAGGTCTTGCCGGCCAGGATCGAGGCGGTCCAGTTGCCGCGCGAGCCCTTGATGGCGTCGAAATCGCCCTGGATGATGACGCCGTTCAGGTTGCGGCGGGTCGTGAAGTTGGCGACGCCGGCGATGGCATCGGAGCCATAGGTGGCGGCCGCGCCGTCCTTCAGCACCTCGATGTTCTGCAGCGCGAAGATCGGGATGAGGTTGGTGTCGGCAAAGCCGTCACCCGGCGCCAGGATGGTGCGGCGGCCGTTGAATAGCACCAGCGTACGCGTGGGGCCAAGGCCGCGCAGGTTCAGCGAGCCGTTGCCCTGGAACCCTTGCGAGCCGGTGGAATACTGGTTGGAATCGCCCAGGGTGGCGCCGACCGACGGCAGCTGCTTGATGAATTCCAGCGGGGAGGAGATGCCCTGCTTGTTCAGATCCTCGGCGGTGAACACGTCCACCGGCATGGCCGCATCCTCGCGGGTGCCGCGGATGAAGCTGCCGGTGACGATGATCTCGGCATCGGCATTCTCGTCAACCGCCGCCGCCTGGTTCTGGGCCTGGACAGCCCCCGACGAAGCCGCCGCCGCAACCAGCGCCAACCAGGCAGTCCCCTGCCGCAGACCGAAATTCTTCATGCCCCTCTCCCCAAGCTCAATCGTCTGGCCTGTTCCCACCACGGGCTGGCCCAGATCGTGACACCAGTGAAATAATCACGCTCCTGCGCCAATGGTCAAGCACCAGATTGGCCGCGGAAAATCCAATCATCCGGCAGTGTTGCAAAAATACCGATGATGTTGCGGCGCAGCAAAAATGCTGCGCCGCACTCAGTAGGCTTCGCTCTGGTAGATGCGGGTGACGTCGCCGCCCCAGGCGCCATGATAGAGCGCCAGCAGCCGATCGGCATTGGTCTGGCCGCTGGCCACGATCTCACGTAGCGGATTGAGGAAGCCCTGTTCCGTGTCGCCGGCGGCGTTCAGGCAGTTGCGCGCCGCCAGCCCGGCGTCGGCGATCTTCAGAACCTCGCCGGCAAGCTCCTTCAATGTGCCGCCATTGGGGCTGGCGGCGCCCAGCGCCAGCGCCGGCACCTCGCGGCGCAGGCGGGCATGATCCTCAGGGGTCCAGTGCTTGACGAGGTCCCACGCCGCGTCGAGCGCCGACTGGTCATAGAGCAAGCCGACCCACAGCGCCGGCAGCGCGCAGATCCGGTCCCAGCGCCCGCCATCGGCGCCGCGCATTTCCAGATAGCCCTTCATGCGCACTTCCGGAAAGGCGGTGGACAGATGGTCCTTCCAGTCGCCCAGCCGCGGCTTCTCGCCGGGCAGCACCGACAGACGGCCGGCCAGGAAATCGCGGAAGCTGAGGCCAGCGGCATCGATGTAGCGGCCGTCGCGGTAGACGAAGTACATCGGCACATCGAGCGCGTAATCGACATAATGTTCATAACCGAAGCCGGCTTCGAACACGAAGGGCAGGATGCCGGTGCGCGCCGGATCGGTATCGGTCCAGATATGGCTGCGGAACGACTTGAAGCCGTTGGGCCGCCCTTCGGTCAACGGCGAGTTGGCGAACAGCGCGGTGGCCAGCGGCTGCAGCGCCAGGCTGACCCGGAATTTCTGCGCCATGTCGGCTTCGGAGCCATAATCGAGGTTGGTCTGGATGGTGCAGGTGCGCAGCATCATGTCGAGGCCCAGGTTGCCGACCCGCGGCATGTGCCTGAGCATGATGGCATAGCGGCCCTTGGGCATCACCGGCAGTTCGGCGCGCGCCTTGTCGGGCCAGAAGCCGAGGCCGAGGAAGCCGAGGCCCAGTTCATCACCCACCTCCCGACACTGTTTCAGGTGGCGATTGGATTCGGCGCAGGTGCCATGGAGATGCACCTGCTGGGCACCCGACAGTTCGAACTGGCCGGCCGGTTCCAGGCTGATGTTCCCATCGGCACCTTTCAGCGCGATGACGTTTCCGCCTTCGAGGATCGGTTCCCAGCCAAAGCGGGTCATGCCCATCAGCAGGTCGCGGATGCCGCCCGGCTCGTCATAGGAGGGGGCGCGGTGATCGGCGGTGCGGAACACGAACTTCTCATGCTCGGTGCCGATCCGCCAGCGGTCCTTCGGCTTGGCGCCAGCCTCGAACACGGCGACCAGCTGCGCCCGTGTCTCGATGATGGCGTCGTCACCCGCCGCGTCGACCTTGTTGCTCATGCCCCGCGCCTTAGCCGTGTTGCCGGCGGCAGGCAATGAAGCGGCCATGTTTCAGCGGCATGACAGTCAGGGACATCGCCCGGCGGTGGCGCAGGCGACACCCCCACTTGCCAAAATGTCATTTGTGACCACATGCGCAGTGCCATGCGCCGTCACGCCATCTTCCTGATTCCCCTGAGCGCCCTGCTGCTCGGTGGCTGCGGTGTTGAACAGAGCCAGCCCGCGCCGGTGACCGATGGTGAGCGCTGGGGCCATCTGCCCCCCGATCCCGAACGGCCGCAGCAGGCAGACGCCGAGACGCCGCCCAACGCCTGACAGCTGGCCCACCCGCCAGGAGCGGCAGGCCAAAGAAAGGGCGAGGTTGCGCCGGCGCAGCGATCTGGCATCCTCGCGGCCGATCCTGGGGAGGAACGGCCATGCACGATCTCATCATTCGCGGCGGCACCATCGTTGATGGCAGCGGCAATCCACGCTTTGTCGGCGACGTCGCCATCGATGGCGGCCGCATCACCGCCGTTGGCCAGGTGGCGGCGCCGGGCCGGGAGGAGATTGACGCGACCGGCCTCGTCGTCACGCCCGGCTTTGTCGACATCCACACCCATTATGACGGGCAGGCGACCTGGGATTCGGAGATGGCGCCATCCAGCTGGCACGGCGTGACGACCGTGGTGATGGGCAATTGCGGGGTGGGCTTTGCACCGGCCGCACCCGATCGCCACCAGTGGCTGATCGGCCTGATGGAAGGTGTGGAGGATATTCCCGGCACCGCGCTGGCCGAAGGCCTGACCTGGGACTGGGAGAGTTTCCCCGAGTATCTCGACGCGCTCGAGAAGCGCCCGCGCACCATCGATGTGGCCACCCATGTCCCGCACGGTGCGGTGCGCGCCTATGTGATGGGCGAACGCGGCGCCCGCAACGAGAAGCCGACTGCGGAGGACATCGTGCAGATGGCCGCCATCGTGGCCGACGGCGTCAAGGCCGGGGCACTGGGCTTTTCCACCTCCCGCACCATTCTCCACAAGTCCATCGACGGCGAACTGGTGCCCGGCACCACCGCCGAGAAGGACGAGCTGATCGCCATCGGCCGCGCCATGGGTGAGGTGGGCCACGGCGTCTTCGAAATGGCCAGCGACCTGCGCCGGGAATGGGACGAGTTCGGCTGGATGGCGGAACTGTCGCGCGAAACCGGCCTGCCCGTCACTTACGCCATGCTGCAGTCGATCGCCAAGGAACTGCCGTGGGAAGAGCAGATGGCCGAGACGGCGCGCGCCAATGAAGCCGGCGCCAACATCGTCGCCCAGATCGCCATCCGCGGCAACGGCGTGCTGATGGCCTGGCGCGGCACCGTGCACCCGTTCAAGTTCCGCCCCAGCTGGCAGGCCATCGAGGGCCTGGCGTGGGACGAGCAATGGCGCCACCTGTCCGACCCGGCGTTCCGGGCGAAGCTGCTGGCCGAGGACAATGTCTGGCCAGAAACCGACGTGCTGCCGCTGCTGATGGCGGTTGCGATGGGCTGGCAGCTGCAGTTCGAGATGACCGACGGCTTCAATTACGAGCCGACGCAAGCCGAGACGATCGCGGCCATGGCGGCGGCGGCCGGGCAGGACCCGGCGGCCTATGCCTATGACCTCTTGTGCCGCGACGGCGGCACCGGCTTCATCTACTTCCCGATCCTCAACTACGCCGATGGCAATCTCGACTTCGTCAAGGGCCTGCTGGAACGCGACGACACAGTGATCTCGCTGTCGGACGGCGGCGCCCATTGCGGCACCATCTGCGATGCCGCCAGCCCGACCTTCCTGCTGCAATATTGGGCGCGCGACCGCAAGCGCGGCACCATTGCCCTTGAAAACGCCATCCGTCGCCAGTGCCGTGACACCGCCCGGCTCTATGGCCTCGATGATCGCGGGCTGATCGCGCCGGGTTACCTCGCGGATCTCAACATCATCGACATGGACCGGCTGCAGCTTGGCAAGCCGTGGCTGGCCTTCGATTTACCGGCCGGAGGGAAGCGGCTGCTGCAGAAAGCCGAGGGCTATGTCGCCACCATCAAGAACGGACAGGTGACGTTCCGGGGCGGCCAGATGACCGGCGCGCTGCCCGGCGGGCTGATCCGCGGGCCGCAGGCAGCACCGCACGCAACGGCGCTGGCGGCAGAGTGAGCCCCATGCACCGAGCATTGTTGGCCGCGCTGCTGCTCGCCGGCACGGCGCAGGCGCAGGAGGTGCCGCCGGCGGTGAAAAGCGAGGCGCGCGCGCTTCCCGGCCTCTCCGCGCCGGGCGAGATCGTCATCGACCGGGCCGGCATCCCCCACATCTACGCCGCCAGCGCCCGCGACGGTTTCTTCCTGCAAGGCTATGCCGTGGCGCGCGACCGGCTGTGGCAGATCGACCTGTGGAGGAAGCGCGGGCTCGGCCTGCTCTCCGCCAGCTTCGGGCCACAATTTGTCAGGCAGGACCGGGCGGCGCGCCTGCTGCTCTATCGCGGCGACATGGCCGCCGAATGGGCCGCCTATCCGGCGCCGGCAAAAGCCTGGACCGAAGCCTTCGTCGCCGGCATCAACGCCTTTGTCGCCGATGTGGAGGCCGGCCGCCAGCCGCTGCCGATCGAGTTCAGCGCCACCGGCACACGGCCGGAGCGCTGGCAGGCCGAGGACGTGGTGCGCATCCGGTCCAATGCGCTGGTCAGCAACCTCGCCAGCGAAGTCACCCGCGCCCGCGCCCTGTGCGGCGGCGACGTTCGCTATGAACCGCTGCGCCGCGAACTGTCACCGCCGCGCCCAGGGTCGCCGGTCGTCACCATTCCGAAAGGCCTCGACCCCTGCGCCATTCCGGATGATGTGCTGGCCGATTATGCCGCCGGCACCGCCGACGTGCGCTTTGACGGCCAGGCCATCACGGTCGCCAGCCTCGATCCAGACGTGCAGGAAGGTTCCAACAACTGGGTGATCGCGCCAGGGCGGAGCGCCACCGGCCGGCCGATCCTGGCCAATGATCCGCACCGCGCCCATAGCATTCCCAACCTGCGTTACCTGTCGCACATCGACACACCGGAGCTGAAGATCGCCGGCGCCGGCGAACCGGCGCTGCCCGGCGTGAGTTTCGGCCACAACGAGGATGTTGCCTGGGCCATCACCATCTTCGCCATCGACCAGCAGGACCTGGTGGTGAACCCCAAGGGCACCCGCCTCACCGAGGTGCGCGAGACGCTGGCCGTGAAGGGCGAAGCACCGCGCGAGATCGTGCTTAAGTTCAGCGCGGATGGCCCCATCCTGCACGAGGACCCCGCCACAGGGCGCAGCTTCGCGCTGCGCGCCACCTGGGCGCGGCCGGGCGCTTCGGCCTATTTCAACGCCACCTGGGCCTTTGCCGCCCGCAACTGGACCGATTTTCTGGTGGCCCGCGATCATTGGGGGGCGCCCCCACTCAACCTGTTGTTCGCGGCGCGCGACGGCGATATCGGCTGGGCGCCGGGCGGCTTCGTGCCGGTGCGTGCAGCCGGCGATGGCCTGCTGCCCGTGCCGGCCGGCAAGGCCTACCGCTGGACCGCGCTGCTCGACCCGAAGCTGATGCCGGTGAAACACAATCCCGCCGAAGGCTGGATCGCAACCGCCAACGAGATGAACCTGCCGCCCGCCTATCCGCATCTGCTGGCGCTGGAATGGGCTGACCGCAGCCGCATCACCCGCATCAACGAGGTGATCGGCGGCAAACCCCGGTTCAGCCTCACGGATGCGATGGCACTGCAGAACGATGCGACTTCGGCGATGGCCCGGCGCGCCGTGGCGCTGCTGAAGGGCCTTGTCGGCCGCACCGAGGCCGAGCGGGCGGCGTTGGCGCTGCTGGCCGGCTGGGACGGCCACGAGGGCCCGGAGTCCGCCCCCGCCGCCCTCTATGAACTCTGGGCGCGGAGCCATATCGGGGCAGCCGCCGTGAAGGCAATCGTGCCCGGACCAGCGCAGCGCAACTTCGGACGAACCGCCATTGGCAATGTCCTCCCCGTTCTGGAGGATGGAACGCTGCTCGGCGCCAACGCAGCTCGGGTTCGGGCCGAGATCCTGCTGAGCTCGCTCGGCGCCGCATTTGCCGAGGCGCAGGGGCGGCTGGGCCCCGACCCGGCGGCATGGCGCTGGGGGGCGCTCCACGTTGCCGATTTCAAGCCGGCGCTGCCGATTGCCGGCCGCGATGCCGAACGCCGCGTCGGCCCGGTGCCGATCGGCGGCAGCGGCTCGACACCGATGGCTATGGGACCGGCCGCCGATTTCCACGTCGCCTCGGGCGCCTCGGTGCGCGTCGTGCTCGATGTCGGCCAGTGGGACAACAGCGTCGCCGTCAACACGCCCGGCCAGTCGGGTGATCCGGCCAGTCCGCACTATCGCGACCTGTTCGCGCGCTGGGCGAGCGGCGACTATGCGCCCTTCCCTTGGAGCCGGGCGCGCGTGCTGCAGGAAGCCGAACGCATCATCCGGGTCAGCCCGGTGAATTGAGCGCCTGCCACACCGCCACGGCGGCAATGGCGGCAGTATCCGCCCTCAGGATGCGCGGCCCCAGGCTGACCGGCACGGCAGCCGGGTGGGCGCGGATGGCCGCGCGTTCTTCGGCGGTGAAGCCACCTTCCGGGCCGATCAGGATGGCGGCCGGGGCCGGTACCAGCGACAGCGTGGCGGCCAGCGCCTCACCGCCGGTCTCGTCGGCAAAGATCAGCGCGCGCTCCCGCGGCCAATCCTTAAGCAGCCGGGCCAGCGGCACCGCCTCCGCAAGATCGGGCAGGGCGGTGCGGCCGCATTGTTCGGCGGCCTCCACCATGTGGGCCATCAGGCGATCGAGGTTCAGCCGGTCCACCACAGTGCGGGCTGTGACCACCGGCAGCAGCCGCGCCACGCCCAGCTCGCAGGCCTTTTCCGCCAGCCAGTCGATCCGCCCCTTCTTCAAGGGCGCAGCGCACAGCCACAGGTCCGGCGGCACCTCCTGCGCAGCGCTCTGCCGTTCCGGCACCAGCGTCACCGCCTTCTTCGCCAGGCTGGCCACCCGCGCCGCCCATTCGCCATCGCGGCCGTTGAACAGCCGCACCATGTCGCCGGGCTGGCGGCGCATCACGTTGGCAAGATAGTGCGACTGCGGCGCCGGCAACGTGATTGCGGCGCCGGCACTGAGGCCATCACCCACGAACAGGCGCGGTGTGGTTGACAAGGTCGTGCCATCTTCGCTCATGGAGCCGTGGTTACGCTGCCGCCTCCTGCAACGCCAGATGCCGTGAAGAGCTGGATCGACCGGCTGCCGGCGCGCGCACAAGCCTATGCCCGCCTCGCCCGGCTCGACCGGCCGGCCGGCACCTGGCTGCTGTTCTGGCCCTGCGTGGCCGGGCTGGCGCTGGCCGGCGGGCTGGAGCGCGCGCCGCTGCTGATCGCCTGGTTCG
>NZ_WMHO01000399.1 GCF_010994245.1 Sandarakinorhabdus rubra | reverse complement strand
ACGCCAGTGCGGCCGGCGCGCGCTTCGCTCGCCAGCTGGCGATGGACCTGGGCGCGGCAGAACAGGTGATCGTCTCCGGCCTTGCCCGCGGCATCGATGCGGCGGCGCACGCCGCGGCGCTCCCCACTGGCACCATCGCGGTGGTCGCCGGCGGGGTGGATGTTGCCTATCCGCCCGATCATGCCGATCTGATGGCGAAGATTGCCGATGACGGCCTGATCATCGCCGAACAGCCGCCGGGCATAGAACCCCAGGCAAGGCACTTCCCGCGCCGCAACCGCATCATCGCTGGGCTGGCCGCCGGCACCATCGTGGTGGAGGGCGCGGCGAAGAGCGGCAGCCTGATCACCGCGCGGCTGGCCGCCGAACTGGGGCGGGAGGTGATGGCCGTCCCCGGCTCGCCGCTCGATCCACGCGCGGGGGGGTGCAACCAGCTGATCCGCGAAGGCGCCACGCTGGTGCGCGATGCGGCCGATGTGCTGGAGGCGCTGTCCACCCTGTCGGGCGAGCCGCGCATGCCATTGGGCCTAACTCCCTCCGTCGCCGAACCTGCGGCGCCGGCGCTCACGACGCCCGAAAGCGCACGCACCGCCGTGCTGGCCCTGCTGTCGCCGACGCCGGTGCCGGTCGATGATCTCGTTCGCCAAGCCGCCCTGCCGGCGGCGCAGGTGGCGAGCGTGCTGCTCGATCTGGAACTGGAAGGCACGCTCACCCGCCACGCCGGCGCCAGAGTGGCGCTCGGCTAGGCCCGAGAAATCACACAACCGTCCCCACCAGCCGGCCGATGCCAGCCGTGATCGCCATGGCGAGCGCGCCCCAGAACACCACGCGCACCACCGGCTTGCCCATCCCGGCCCCTCCGGCCCGCGCACCCACCGCGCCCAGCAGCGCCAGGAACAGGATGGCGCCCGCCGCCTGGCCGGCCATCATCCACCCCATCGGCAGCACGGCGGCCAGCACGAGC
>NZ_WMHO01000398.1 GCF_010994245.1 Sandarakinorhabdus rubra | reverse complement strand
CCGTGGGCGGCAAAGGCGGCCTCCACGTCCTCGGGCGCCACGGCAGCGCGGGCGCCCAGTTCGAGGGCCAATGCGCGCTTGTCCGGCACCGGGTCGATGGCGATCACCGGCTCGGCGCCGGCGGCAATGGCGCCCATCAGCGCGGCAAGACCAACCCCGCCCAGACCCCACACGGCAACGCTTTCGCCCGGGCGCACGGCGGCCGAATTGAACACCGCACCCACCCCGGTGAGGACAGCGCAGCCGAACAGGGCAGCGATTTCGGCCGGGATATCATCTGGAATGGGAACCGCCGAACGTTCGTCGATCACCGCGTGGCTGGCAAAGGCCGACAGCCCGAGATGATGGTGAACCTTGTGGCCATCTTCCGACAAGCGACAGCCGCCAGCGAGCAGTTCGCCCTTGCCGTTGGCCGCCGCGCCATTGCTGCACAGCCAGGGCTCACCGCCATGGCAGGCGGCGCAGTGGCCGCAAGAGGGCAGGAAGGCCAGCACAACGCGGTCGCCAGGCTGCAGCCGCGTGCCCGCCCCCACGGCCACCACACGCGCCACCGCTTCATGGCCCAGCGCCATCGGCATCGGCCGCGGCCGATCGGCGTTCACCACCGACAGGTCGCTGTGGCACAGGCCCGCCGCCTCGATCGCCACCAGCAGTTCGCCGGGGCCGGGTGGCGCCAGGGCGAGACTGGCCAGCCGCAGCGGGCGGCTCTGCGCATAGGGCTGGGCCGCGCCCATGGCATCCAGCACGGCGGCAGTGGTGATGGTCATGGGCGGCAGCCTAGCCGGAAAGCCGCGCCGCCGCCAATGTTGCGCGTGCCAGCGCGGCGGTGGAATCGATCAGTGGCACCGCCACGTCGCCCTGCTTGACGATGGTGGCCGTGTCGATGGCCGACACGCGCATGATGCGGCCCTCGCGCGGGGCCCTGATCACCTGTTCCGACTGGCGGCGCAGGTTGACATCGATCTTGTTGATATCA
>NZ_WMHO01000397.1 GCF_010994245.1 Sandarakinorhabdus rubra | reverse complement strand
CCGGCCGCGGCGATGGCGGCATCATCCATGATCCGGTCGATGCCGGCGGCGGGATCGGCGGCCACGCTGGCCAGCACGACGGCCACCCGGGCCTTCAGCGCCGCATCCGCCGGCCGGGCCAGCACGATGGCGGCACTGCCGCCGGCCGTCCACGGGATCGCATCCCAGCTGGCGATGCCCTGACCATCGGGCGTCAAGCGGATCAGCCCGGCCTTGATGAACGGCATGAACAGGTTGGTGGTTCGGCGGGTTTCGGCAAAGCCGTGATCGGACACGACAACCACGGTGGTCGCCGGATCCACGGCGCGGGCGACTGCCACCAGCCGGCCCACCGCAGCATCGATGCGGGCCAGCACGGCGCGGGCGGCAGGGCTGTCCGGCCCGGCCTCGTGCTGTTCATGATCGAAGCCGGTCAGGTAGACGGTGGCGAAATCCGGCCGCAGCCGCCGGATCAGCACCGCGGCATGGGCGGCGCGCGCTTCATCGGAGGCGATGTCCTCGTTCTTGCCGGGCGGGTAGGGGCCGGCTTCGGCCACCAGGCTGGCCGGAAGGCCCGGGGAGGCCAGCGCCGCTACCAACTTGTCGTCATCGGCCTCGCCGGTGCGCCAGATCTGCGGCAGGTTGGCAACCAGGCCCGACAGGCCGACGCTCACCGGCCAGTGCACGTTGGCAACCTTGCGGCCACCTGCCACCGCCGCGTCCCACAGCGTCTGCGCCTTGAAATCGCTGGCATACCAGTACCAGCCATCGGCGTTGCGGCGGAAGGGATCGAAGGTGAGGTTGCTGGCGATGCCGTGGCGGCGCGGGGCGGCGCCGGTCATCAGCGTGGCATGGCTGGGATAGGTGACGGTGGGCAGCACGCCGGTCACCGCCGCGCTCACCCCACCGGCTGCGAGCCCGCGCAGGGCCGGCAGCGCCAGGCCATTGTCGCGGCGCTGCCACTCCTGCGGGCGCAGGCCGTCGATGGCGATCATCAACACGGGGGCAGCC
>NZ_WMHO01000396.1 GCF_010994245.1 Sandarakinorhabdus rubra | reverse complement strand
TGGCCGGCTGACCAGTGGCGCGCGCTGGCCCGCCAGCTGGAGGCCATGGACGCGCTGGAGCGGGACCCGGAGCACGGCGGCCTGATCCTCGGCCCGGCGGCCCGCCCGATCCTGAAGGGCGAGGTGGCGATCAGCCTGAAGCGGGCGCCGCTGCGCAGCCGCCAGGGCAGGAGTGACCGGGCCGAGCGCAGCGCCAGCGCCGGGCTTGATGCGGCCGACACGCCGCTGTTCGAGGCGCTCAGGGCCTTGCGTCGCACGCTGGCGGCCGAAGCCGGGGTGCCGCCCTATGTGGTGTTCCATGATTCGACGCTGCGCGCCATGGCCGCGAACCGGCCGGACAGCCTGGCGGCGCTGGGCCGAGTGCCGGGCGTGGGCGCCGCCAAGCTGGAGCGTTGGGGACCGGCCTTCCTTTCAGCCATCACCAGTGCGACAGCCGCGGCCTAGGGCGTCTTCATCATCAATTCACCTTGCCGGCACCACGATGGCCGCCATCAAGAGGGAGACACGCATGACCAAGAACAGCCTGATGATCGCCGCCCTGCTGAGCCTTGCCGGCCCGGTCGCAACCCCCGTTCTGGCCCAGAACAACGGCCCGGTGCTCTATGAAACCGGCGGCAAGCGCTACAACAGCCTCGCCGAATGCCAGCGCGCCAAGAAGCGCGCCAAGGACCGGGCAACCGTGGCTGGCGCCGCCATCGCCGGGGCAGGCGCTGCCTTGCTGGGCGGCAACCTGGGCGAAACCGCGCTCGTTGCCGGGGCCGGCGCGCTGGCCGGACGCGAGATCGGCCGGCGCACCGTGAAACAGTGCTGATGGATCGAGGGGCCGGGATCAGCCGCCGGTGCGGCTGATCCGGCCAAGCGGGTGCCAGCCCAGCGCGTTGGCTTCGAACCCTTGCAGGCCGCCCGCCACCAGGGCCCAGCGCACCGGTCGCAGCAACGGGATGAAGGCCGGATCGGCGAGCAGCGCCGCCTCCGCCCGCTCGGCAGCGGCGGC
>NZ_WMHO01000395.1 GCF_010994245.1 Sandarakinorhabdus rubra | reverse complement strand
CGGCGGCGATCAGACGGTCATAGGCAGCGCCCACCGGCTGGATGGCCCGTTCCAGCGCGGCGGCCAGCGCTGGCCAGTCCTTCACGCCGCACAGGCGCGCCACCGCCTCGCGATCGGCAGCCAGGCGCGGGATGGCATGGGTCTGCTCATCGCGGCGCATCTGCAGGCGATGCTCGAGGGTGCGCAGCGCGAGATAGGCATCGCTGAGCGCGCCGGCCTCGGCCGCATCGACATGGCCGGCGGTCGTGAGCGCGGCAAGGCCATCGAGCGTGGCCGGACAGCGCAGCGCAACGTCGCGCCCGCCCCAGATCAGCTGGTTGATCTGGGTGAAGAACTCGACCTCGCGAATGCCGCCGCGCCCGCGCTTCACATCATAGCCCGGCCCCGGCGCCTGCCCGGCCTCGAAATGGTCGCGGATGCGCAGGCTCACCGACTGGATGTCGCGCACCGCCGTGTAATCGAGGCTGCGGCGCCAGACGAAGGGCCGGATGCGCGCGAGGAAATCCTCGCCCATTCCGATATCGCCGCCCACGGCGCGGGCGCGGATGAAGGCCACACGCTCCCAGGTCAGCGCTTCGGACTGATAATAATGCTCCGCCGCCGACAGGCTGATCGACATCGGCGTGATCTCGCTCGCCGGGCGCAGCCTGAGGTCTACCCGCATCACATAGCCATCGGGTGTCAGATCGGCGAGCAGGGCCACGGCACGGCGGGCGATGCGCACCGCCGCCTCTCCGGGGTCTTCGCTGCTGCGGCACGGGATGATGGCCGGATCGTGCAGGAAGATGAGGTCACTGTCCGAGGAATAGTTGAGCTCGCGGCTGCCCAGCTTGCCCAGCGCCAGCGCGACGAGACCGCGGTTGGCGGCGCCGCGTTCGGCCAGCGCGGCGGCAATCGCCACATCGATGGCAGCATCGGCAAAGGCGGAGAGCGCCGCCGTCACCCGCTCAAGCGGCCACAGGCCGGCCAGATCGGCGAGCGCGGTGATCAGCGCCACCTGC
>NZ_WMHO01000394.1 GCF_010994245.1 Sandarakinorhabdus rubra | reverse complement strand
TCAGCACCGGCAGCGCCAGCGGCAGCACGATGAGGCCGGCAAGCGCGCCGCCACCTTTCAGCCCGGCAGTGAGCGCGGCCGCCACCACCGCCAGGCTGGCCAGCGCCGGCGTGCCGAGCAGCAGCGCGATGGCCAGCCGGACGCCAGCGCCGGCATCGAGACCGAGCAGCACGCCGGCCACCGGCAAGGCGGCCAGCAGCGGCAGCGCCAGGCCGATCCAGTGGGCCAGGATGCGCGCCGCACACACGAGTTCGAGCGCGATTCCGCGGCTGATCAGCTGATCGATGCTGCCATCCTCCACGTCGGGCGCCAGCAGCGTTTCCACCGGCAGCAGGCTGGCGAGCAGCGCCGCCACCCAGATGATACCGGGCGCTATCCGCGCCAGCAGCCGCGCATCGGGGCCAACGGCGAAGGGAAACAGCGCGGCGGCCAGCACGAAGAACATCACCGGCAACCACAGCGCCGGCGAACGGGCGATGAGGACAAGATCGCGGCGGACAAGGATGAGGAACATCAGCCGAGCCGCAACGTCTGGGCGTCATCCAGCCCGATATCGCCATGCACCGCCGCCACGACGAGGCCGCCCGCCGCCCGGTGCGCGGCCATGGCGTGGGCCAGCAGTGCGGCCGACGCAGTGTCCAGCCCGGCGGTGGGTTCATCGAGCAGCCACAGGTCCGCACCCGCCGCCAGCACGCGGGCGAGGCCGGCGCGGCGCTTCTGGCCGGAGGACAGCATGCGGCACGGCACATCGGTGAGTGCGGTGAGGTTCATCGCCGCCAGCGCCACCGGCAGACGGTCCAGCCCTTCATCCAGCCGCGCCCAGTGCGTCAGCTCCGCCCCCAGCGTCTGCCGGGGTTTCAGCGCCACCTCGTGGCCCAGGAAGGCGCGGCGGCCGGCATAGGTGACGCCGCCAGCGGCGGGCGCCAGCAGCCCGGCCAGCAGCCGCAGCAGGGAGGATTTGCCGGCGCCATTAGGCCCCACCAGCAGCAGTGCGCCGCCCGGCTCCACCC
>NZ_WMHO01000393.1 GCF_010994245.1 Sandarakinorhabdus rubra | reverse complement strand
CCCTGGTGCGCCCGCTGGGGGACCGGTTCGTGGTGCGGGCGCTGGCTGGCGGCGAAGTGGCGCGCGCCGGCCATGTGCTGCGCGTGCGGCCGGCTGAACCGCTGTTCCCCGAAACCGCGCTTGACCTGGGTGAAGCGGCGCTGGCCTGGGCCCGCCGGCTGTGATCCTCACCGAACTGCTGGCCACCGATCCGGTGAAGCTGGCAATCCCGGCGTTCGTGGCGCTGATCGTGATCGAACTCGTCGCCGTGCGGCTGGGGTGGCGCGGCGATTATGACTGGCGCGATACCGGGACCAGCCTCGCCATGGGGTTGGGCAACACCATCGTCGGGGCCGCCGTGGGCGGCGCGGTGGTGGCGGTTTCGGCGTTCACCTGGCAGCATCGCCTGTTCGATGTGCCGGTGGCGTGGTGGAGCCTGGCGCTATGCTTCGTGGCGGATGACCTTGCCTATTATGTCTTCCACCGCACCGCCCACCGCGTGCGCTGGTTCTGGGCCAGCCATGTCATCCACCACAGCAGCCAGCACTATAATCTCTCGACTGCCCTGCGGCAGACGTGGACCAGCGTGATCAGCCTCGGCTTCATCTTCCGGCTGCCGCTGTTCCTGATCGGCTTCCCGCTGGAGCTGGTGTTCTTCTGCGGCGCGCTCAACCTCGTCTATCAGTTCTGGATCCACACCGAACTGGTGGACCGGCTGCCGCCCTGGTTCGAAGCGGTGATGAACACGCCCTCCCACCACCGCGTCCACCACGGCACCAACCCGCGCTACCTAGATCGCAACTATGCCGGCGTGTTCATCATCTGGGACCGGATGTTCGGCACCTTCCAGCCCGAACTGGCCGATGATCCGCCGCGCTATGGCATCATCCGCCAGCTGCCCACCTTCAACCCGCTGTGGGTGGCCGTCCACGAATGGGTGGGCATCGCGCGCGACCTTGCGGCGGCGCGCAGCCTGAAACAGGCCTGGGCAGCCGTGGCCGGGCCGCCGGGCGCCGTGAGCGGCGAAACCAGCGATGCCGTGCGCGCC
>NZ_WMHO01000392.1 GCF_010994245.1 Sandarakinorhabdus rubra | reverse complement strand
CCGCCCAGCCAGTGGCCCGCGCCACCGTCGCAAGCGCAGACGCAGGCGCCGGCGCGCGCGTCGCGACCCGGCCCAGCAGCAGCGCATCGGCTGCAAGGAACAACACCGCGAACAGCGCCCAGCGCTGCCACCAGCACATCTCGCACGGGACCAGCCCGCCGATCAGTTCAAAGCCATAGGCGCCGGCAAGCAGGGCCGCAGCGCCGGCCAGCAGCAGCGCCGGTCCCGCCGCTTCAGAACGCATATCTGACCACCACGAAGCCACCGACGAACAGCGCCGTGGCGGTCAACGCCAGCGCATTGAAATAGCGGTCAATCAGTGCCTGCGCCTGGGCGCCAAAGCGCTTCAGGATCAGCGCCACCAGGAAGAAACGCCCACCTCGGCCCAGCACCGAAGCCGCAATCAGCACCGGGACCGACAGCGCCACCGAACCGGCGGCGATGGTCGCCACCTTGTAGGGAATGGGCAGGAAGGCAAAAGCCAGCATCCACAGGAAGCCATTGGCCTTGATGTCGGCGGCGAAGGCCACGAACTTGTCCTCGTAGCCATAGAGTTCCAGCAGCGGCACGCCCACCGCCTGATAAAGCACGGCGCCGATCACATAGCCCAGCAGCGCGCCCGACACCGAGGCGACGGTGGAGACAGCGGCATAGCGGATCGAGCGTTCCGGCCGCGCGATCGACATCGGGATCTGCATCACGTCGGGCGGCACCGGGAAGAAGCTGCTGTCGGCAAAGCTGATCGCCGCCAGCCAGCGTTCGGCCATCGGGCCGGCGGCGCGGGCGAGGGTCCAGTCATACAGGCGACGCAGCACGGCGTTGGACTCTCCGCAAAAAAGCCTGACGCGGGCTTAGCCCGCGCGTGTGACGGCTGCAATCTCTCCCTCTGGCATTGCCGCTGCCACGCAAACAGCGGGGGCGAAGCGCCCGCCGGCTTCAGCGCGTGGCGGTGGCGGCCTGCGGGGCGCCCGCCACCTGCAGGCGCGGCGCGGCCGGCGGCCCCAGCCGGCCGACGAGCCGCAGCGCATAATCGAGCTGATAAT
>NZ_WMHO01000391.1 GCF_010994245.1 Sandarakinorhabdus rubra | reverse complement strand
CGGTCGAGATGCGCTTCCACCACGCTGTCGCCGGCGAGCACCAGCGCGCGCGTGGCGCCCGGCGCCGCTTCCAGCAGCGCCGTCACAGGGGCCAGCCGCTGGCGCTGAGCAGCAGCCGCGTTTCGTTGAGCGGCAGGCCAACGACACCGCTGTGGCTGCCGGCAAGCGCCCGCACAAAGGCCTCTGCGGCGCCCTGGATGGCATAGCCGCCGGCCTTGCCCTGCCAGTCGCTGCGCCCGATCAGCCAGTCCATGTCGGCAGCGCCAAGGCGCTGGAAGGTGACGATGGATTCCGAAAGCCGCTCGCGCAGCTGCCCGCCGGCATCCACCACGGCAATTGCCGTCAACACCCGGTGGCGGCGGCCAGACAACAGCGCCAGGCAGGCCCGCGCGCTGGCTTCGTCCTCGGCCTTGGGCAGGATACGCCGGCCCGCCGCCACCACGGTGTCGGCAGCCATCACGATGGCACCGGGATGGCGGGCGGCGACGTGCAGCGCCTTGGCGCGCGCCAGTCGGCGGGCATGGTCGCGCGGCATTTCACCGGGCAGCACCGCTTCATCGAGATCGGCCGGGTCCACCGCATCGGGCACCACGCCCAGCCGGGCCAGCAGATCAAGCCGGCGCGGGCTGGCAGAGGCCAGCACCAGCCGCATCAAGCCGCGTCCGACGCGCCGGACCACTGCACGAAGGTGCCATGGGCATGGGCGCGGCCCAGCAGCTGTTCCTCCGCACCCTGCCCGCGCCACAGCGTCAGCCGGATGGTCGGCAGCGCCGGGTTGGCAGGATCGTCCATCTCCAGCCGCAGCCAGGCCAGGGCGCGTGCCGGCGTGGCGCTTGCGCCCACCGTCGCCATCCGGCTGTGGATGCGCTCCTGCACGGTCGGCGGGAAATACTGGAAGGCGATGCTGTGATAGACGACAGTCGCCACCCCGTCGGCCAGCGCCAGTGTGCGGTCCAGCCAGTCCGCCGCATCGCCGGCATCGAGCGGCGGTGGGAAGCGCCCGGCCAGGGCGATGGCGGCCTGGGTGCGGGCCAGCCGCTCCGG
>NZ_WMHO01000390.1 GCF_010994245.1 Sandarakinorhabdus rubra | reverse complement strand
GGAAGCCGGACAAGGTGCCCGCCGCCGCCACCGCCGCCAGCACGCCGCCGACCGCCATGGCCAGCCGCGCCGGGTGCGGCGCGCCGCCGGGGCTGGGCGACCAGCTGGCGCGCGCGATGTCGATGACACTGCCCGAGGACAGGAAGGCATGCGCCTTGTAAAGCGAGTGGGCAACGATGTGCAGCAGCGCCGCCGGCCAGGCCCCAAGGCCGCACTGCAGCAGCATGAAGCCCATCTGCGCGATCGTGGACCAGGCCAGCGCCACCTTCACCGCATTCTGGGTCAGCATGACGACGCTGGCAAACAGTGCGGTGAAGCCGCCGACCACCAGCAGCACGTCGAGTGCAGCGGTCGCCTCGCCCATCAGCGGGGCAAAGCGCAGCACCAGGAAGCCGCCGGCGTTGACGATGCCGGCATGCAGCAGCGCCGACACCGGGGTGGGCGTTTCCATCACCTCGGTGATCCAGCCATGCAGCGGGAACTGGGCGGACTTCAACAGCGCAGCGATGGCGATCAGCACCGCCGGCAGCGTGCCGTTGACGCCAGCAAGGCTCGTGAACAGCGTGGCGAAGTCGAGCGCGCCGGTGGCCTGCCACAGCAGGGTGAAGGCCACGCCCAAGCAGACATCGCCGATACGGCTGGCAATGAAATGCTTGCGGGTCGCAAGGATGGCCGAAGGGCGGTCGCCGTAGAAGAGCAGCAGCCGGTCAAGGCCCAACGAGGTGGCGATCCAGGCGGCCAGGAACATCGGCATGGTGCCGGACAGGATCAGCACCAGCACCGCCGCCAGCGTGGCCGACAGTGCCCGCGTGAAGCGTGCGTGGCCGGGATCGCCGGCCATGTAGTTCTTCGCAAAGTGGACGACGATGCTGCCGACGAAGCCGACGAGCAGGAACATGACCGCAGTGAGCGCATCATAATGGATGGCAAGGCCGGGCAGCGCCGGGGTGGCGAGCGGGCCGCCGATTGCCACCAGCCCGGCACCGACCATGGCGCTGACAAGGCTGATCAGCGCGGCGGCGCGGGCGCGCAAGGCCAGCCGCCGGGCGTC
>NZ_WMHO01000039.1 GCF_010994245.1 Sandarakinorhabdus rubra | reverse complement strand
GCCGTCACCAGCCATGCCGCACCCGGCAGTTCCACGCGGCCATCGGCGAGGTGAGGCTTCAGCGCTGCCGCCAGCACCGGCCGGGCCGCATCGCCGATGCCGGCATCGCGCACGATGCGCGCCGCCGGACCGATCTTGAGGTTGAAGGACACGGTATCGGCAATCGGATCATCGCCGTCGCCCACCAGCATGGCAAAGGGCACGCTGTGGCAGGCAACATCGCGCCAGCCGGCGGCTTCCAGCAGGGTGACGGTGCGCGCCGCATCGGCGAACGCGAACGGCCCGGGCGCCAGCGGATCGGCCTTGGGCTGTGGCGGCAGCAGATCGGCGAGCGCCGTCAGCGGCAGGGTTGCCCACAGGTTGCGCGCCGGCGGCTGCCAGCAGGCGAACACCAGCCGGCCATCGGGCGCGGCCAGGCTGTGGAGATGGGCAAAGGCGGCCTGCGGATCGGCAAAGAACATCACGCCAAAGCGCGACAGGATGAGATCGAAGCCTTCCTCGCCCGCCCAGGCGCTGGCGTCGGCCGCGATGAACTCGGCGGCGCTGTCCAGCGCTTCGGCGCGGGCGCGGGCGCGGGCCAGCAGCGGCTCGGAAATGTCGAGGCCGATGGCGTGTCCGCCCTCCCCCACCACGGCGTCGACGGCCAGCGTGGTTTCCCCGGCGCCGCAGCCGATGTCGAGCACGGCCTCGCCCGGCTGCGGCGCGGCAGCGGCGAGCAGTGCGGTAGTAACCGGGGTGAGCGCCCGGTCCATGCGCTCCTGCATCTGTACCCAGATGTCGCCGACCTTGCCGTTCCAATAGTCGATCTGTTCGGCGTTGTTCATGGCGCCCTGCCCCGCTGTGTTGACCGTTGCCCTAGCGCCTGAGGGCCAGCGCTGCAACTTCAGGCCAGCTCCGCCGGCTAAGCCCCGCCTGAACAAAGACTTGGCAAAAGCTTTGGCGTTCATGCTAGCCTGCGGTGGGGCGAATTGGAGGGCAAGATGGGCGTCCGCGTTCTGCAGATCGGCATTGATGCCTATCTGCCCGAGGTGCGTGCCTTGAATGGCTGCCGGCACGACGTGGCACGGGTGCGCGAGTGGCTCGACAGCCGGTTCGCACCGTCCGATCTGGCCGTCGAGACCTTGCTCGACGCCGATGCCACGCGCCCCGCCGTGATTGCCGCCATCCGCAATCACCTCGGCCGCGCCGGGCCTGGCGATGCGGTGCTGCTCCACTATGCCGGCCATGGCGCGCGCTCCACCACCAATGCCGCTTTCTTCAGCCTCGATGCCGACCTCAAGGACGAAGGGCTGGTGTGCCACGACAGCCGGCAGGAGCGCGGCTTTGACCTGGCCGACAAGGAGATGGCGCTGCTGATCGAGGAACTGGCCGCCACCGGCGCCAGCATCAGCCTGCTGATGGACTGTTGCCATTCCGGGTCGATCACCCGCGATGCCGACGACATTGCCGGCCTGGTGCCGCGGATGACGACGCCCGGCCCCTACAAGCGCGATCTCGAAACCTATCTCGAGGGCCAGTATGTGCGGATGCAGGCGCAAGGGTCGATCAGCGTGCCGCGGCCGCGCCACCTGTCGATGGCGGCGTGCAGCCCGTTCCAGACGGCCAAGGAAAGCGCCGAGGGCGGCGTGTTCACCAGCGCCCTGCTCGACGTTTTGCAGGCCACGGGCGGCGAGCTGAGCCATGCCGAATTGTTCCAGCGCGTGCGCGTGGCGGTGCGCGGCCATGCCCAGGCCCAGGACCCGCAGTTCGAGGCCATTGGCGGCTTCGATGCCTGGTCCGGCTTCCTGGGCCGCACGGCGCGTGGGCAACGCCGCCTCTATCACGTGCTGCCCGGCGAGAGCTGGCAGGTCGAATGCGGCGCCATCCACGGGCTGGCCAGCGACCCCGACCGGCCGGCGCGGCTGCTGCTCTATGCGTCGGGCAGCGACACGCCGGCCGGCGGCGCCGAGGTGCTGCAGGTGGGCGCCCAGACCAGCCTGATCCGCCCCGATTTCGCCGCCGATCCCGACACCGCGTGGCGGGCCGGCATCAGCAGCTTGCCGCTGCCGCCGCTGCCGGTGGCCGATGCGCTGCCGCCAGCACGCAGCGCGGAGCTTGCCGCCTGCCTTGCCGCCGACACCAGCATCGGCATCGGGCTGGCACCGGCTGATGCTGCAGCGCGCTATCGCCTGGCCGAGGAGGCAGGCGCCATCGTCATCCGGCAGACCGAGCGCGATCTGCTGCTGACCGGGGTTGCCTCGGACGACGCCGGGTGGGCGCCGCTGCTGGCCGAGCAGCTGAAGTCCATCGCCACCTGGGAGCGGTTGGCGGCGCTGGCCAATCCCCGGCCCGCGCTGGCGCCGGGGCTGGTGGATTTCGCCTTCACTGCGGCCGATGGCACCGAGATTGCCAGTGGCGCGCGCGCCACGCTGGATGTCGCTGCCGATGAGCTGGTGCGCGGCCGCATCCGGGCTCGCAACCGTTCTGCCCAGCCGCTGCACCTCGCACTGGTCTATTTCAGCAGCGAGTTCGGCATCCATGTGCTGGAAAATGCCGAGGCGCCGCCCGGCGGCGACTGGGTGGAGCTGTGGGGCAACGGGACCGACGATTATCTCTATGTCGAGAGCGGCGCGGTGCAGGCCGATTTCCTGTTCAAGCTGCTGGTCTCCACCGAGCGGGTGGATGATTTCCTGCTCGCGCAGCAACCGCTGGACATCGGCAGCATCCGCCGTTCGGCCCGCGGCCTCGGCACGGTGAAGCCGGCTCAGAAGCCGGTGAGCAACGACTGGTTCGCGCATGATCTGAGGTTCCGGCTGGTGCGCCGGCAGGGCGTGCTGGGGCCAGCGGCCGTGGCACTGGCCAGCGGCCAGATCCGCATTGCCGCCCACCCCGCCATCACTGCGCAGGTGGCTCTGGCCAGCGCCCGGCCGATGACGCGCGACCTTGCCGGCAGCGATTTCTGGAAGGGCCTTGCCGGTGGCGGCGCCGAACTGGTGAACTTTGCCGGCGAACGCGGCGACGATGCCAGCGTGCTCGAACTGAGCGACATCGCCGGCGCCGAGACGCTGGCGCAGCAGCCGCTGGACATCAGCATCCACGTGCCGGTGGGCGCCGGCGAGATGATCGTGCCGCTGGCCTTCGATGGCCAGCATGTGCTGCCGGTGGGCCGCGCCTGGCGGGAGGCCGATGGCAGCACCCGCCTGCTGGTCGATCATCTGCCCGATCTGCCGGATGATCGCCGCAGCCTGGGCAAGGCGCTGAAGCTCTACATGTTCAAGACGGTGCTGAAACAGGCCAATGTCAACAGCCTGCGCCGGGTGGTGATCGGCAGCGACGGCGCCATCGATTATGACGATGCCGATCTGATCGCCCACGTTGCGCGGGCGCAGCGCATCCTGCTGCTGGTCCACGGCATCATCGGCGACACGCGCAGCCTTGCCGAAGGGGTCGCGCACGCCGGCCTCGCCAGCCAGTTCGACCTGGTGCTGGCCTATGACTATGAGAATCTGTCGACGCCGATTGCTGACACGGCAGCGGCGTTGAAGGACCAACTGGCCGCCAAGGGCATCACCGGCGACAAGCGGATCAGCATCTTGGCGCACAGCATGGGCGGGCTGGTGTCGCGCGCGCTGATCGAATTGAACGGCGGCGCTGGGCTGGTCGATCATCTGGTGATGTGCGGCACACCCAACGCCGGCTCGCCCTTCGGCCGCATTGATGCGGCGCGCAATCTCGCCACCCTGCTGCTCGGGCTGGCCGGGAATGCCATGCCGCCACTGCTGGGCTGGGCGGTGCCGCTGGCGAGCGCCCTCAACGCCACCCGCGCCCTCACGCCCACCCTCGAACAGATGAACCCGGCGTCCGATTTCCTGCGCGCGTTGAATGCCGCGCCGCGCCCTGCCACCCGCTACACCATCCTGGCGGGTGACATCGCGGCGTGCGCGGCGGCGGGCGATCCGCTGCCGGCGCAGTTGGTGGTCAAACTGGGGCAAAGCGCGCTGGTAGAAACGCTGTTCGGCGCGCGCCGCCACGACATCGCGGTGAGTGTGGACAGTATCGATGCCGTTGTGGGCGCCGGCACCGCGCCGCCGCTGGCCTGCCACCACCTCAACTATTTCGCCAGCCCCGCCGGGCTGGCGGCGCTGCGGGCGGTGGCGTGGGCCTGATGCTGCCTCGCCACTCGCAGATTTTGGCGCTAGCATTGCCGCATTCGGGTGGTGTGGGGGTGAGATGAAGCGCTATCTCAATCTGTTGGTAGCCATTTCGCCAGTTGGCGATGGCCAATATGATGCCCGCGTCACCTCCGAAGAAGGCACCGGCACCACCCGCTTCACGCCGCCCTTCCAGCTGTCCGACATCATCAGCCATGCCGTCGGCCCCACCAAGTGGCGCAGCCTGGGCACCGTCAAGCCGCTGGCGCCGCAATTTGCGACGGCGCGCGATTGCGGTGTTGCGCTGTTCGAGACCCTGTTCACCGGCACGGCGCGCGACCTGCTGGTGGCAACCGAAGCCCGCGCCAGCACCCTACCCGATACCGGCGTGCGCATCCGCCTGGCCTTCGATCTCACCCGACCTGGCAGCTCCGAAGTGGCGGCACTGCCCTGGGAGCTGATGCGCCGGCGCGACGATGATCCGCTGGTGGTGACGATGCAGACAGCGCTGGTGCGCGCGCTCGACGTGCCCAAGCCGATCATCCCGCGCCCCTTCATCAAGCCGCTGCGCATCCTCGTCATCCGCTCCAACCCGGAAGGCACCGGCGCGCTCAACCTCGCGAAAGAGGGCCAGATGCTGATCAGCGCGCTGAATCGGCTGCCCGGCATCAAGGTGGACGAAGTGGAACCGGTGGCGGCCGCCATCCGCGACCAGCTGGCGCGGGAGGATTATCATGTCATCCACTACATGGGGCATGGCGATTTCCAGGCCGATCGCGGTGGCATGCTGCTGCTGGAGAACGAGGACAATTCGCCTCACCTGGTGAGCGCCGCCACCTTCGCGGCGTGGCTGAAGGACGAACCGCTGCGGCTGGTGTTCCTCAATGCCTGTGAAACCGGCACCACGCCCGAAGGCGCCGGCCTCCACCCCTTTGCCGGGGTTGCTGCCGCGCTGATCCAGGGCAACACGCCGGCCGTGGTGGCCATGCAGTTCCCGATCTCCGACAGCGCCGCCATCGAATTCGCCCGCACCTTCTACACCCGCATCGCCGACGGCTACCCGGTGGACGCAGCCGTTGCCGAAGGCCGCAAGGCGCTGTTTGACGACGAGGCCACCGAATGGGCGACCCCGGTGCTCTACCTTCGCCCCGATGATGGCAATCTGTTCGACGACAATGCGCCGGAACCGACGAGAAAGCCGGCCGATCCGGTGCCGCTCATGCCGGCAGCAAAACCGGGGGCGCCGCCGCGTGATACGCTGCGGACCCTTGGCATTGCCGCAATGGGCGCGCTCGCCCTCATCGTGGTTGTGGTGCTCTGGGCGGAAGGCTTTTTTGGTGGCCAGACCGCTGCGCCAGAGGCCGTCGCCGCGCCGGCCGCCACTCTGGCCGAAGAGGCGGCCAAGACCATCGCCGACGAAACCAGCCCGGCCGCAGTTGCCATCAACAACCTGCCCACCGCGATCTGGATCAACGATGATCAGGGCACCGAGGGCCACACCGCGTTCATCGCTGCGATGAAAGCGAACCATCCGGAAATGACCGACGCCATGATTGCCGCCGACTTGCGCACGCTGGCAGAAGCTCAGTATCCCGAGGCCCAGTATTTGCTGGCCCGCATCTATGACACTGGCGGGCTTGGCCTCGTGCAATCATCCGAGGAAGCCAATGTCCTGCTGGAGATGTCGGCCGAAGGCGAAATCGCGGCGGCTCAATATCTGCTGGGCCACAGCCTACTGAAGGGCGAGGGCGGCATGGACCCGGATCTGGTTCGGGCTCGTTCCTATCTGGAGAAGGCCGCTGCGCAAGGCAATCGTGCCGCGCAGGCAGACCTGGACAAGGCCGAGAACTGGCAGTGACCAGCCCGCAAGCCCTTGCCGGTTCAGACGCTGCGACGCCTTCGTGTGATGGCGACAAGGTTTCGCCGCGATCCGGTGAAGGCGCCATCGCCGCATGAAGAACTACATCAACCTGCTCGTCTCGATCACACCCAATGGGGCGGGCAGCTTTGCGGTGCGGGCTTCGTCCAGCCAGGGCACGGGCAACGCCAGCTTCAAGCCGCCGTTCCAACTGAGCGATGTGATCGGGCATGCCGTTGGCCCCACACGCTGGCGCAGCCTGGGCACGGTGAAGCCGCTGCCGCCCGGCTTTGCCACGGCGCGTGACTGCGGGGCGGCGCTGTTCGAAGCGCTGTTCACTGGCGAGGTTCGCGATGTGCTGGCGGCCACGGAGGCCGAGGCGCGCTCCCTGCCCGATACCGGCGTGCGCATCCGCCTCGCCTTTGATCTTGGCAACCCGGCCACCGCCGAAGTGGCCGCCCTGCCTTGGGAACTGATGCGGCGACGCAACGATGATCCGCTGGTGGTGACCATGCAGACGGCGCTGGTGCGGGCGCTCGATGTGCCCAAGCCGATCAAGCCGCGGCCGCTGATCAAGCCCCTGCGCATCCTGATGATCCGCTCCAACCCGGAAGGCACGGACGCGCTGGGCCTCGCCAGGGAAGGTGAACTGCTGGTGGCCGCGCTGCGCCGCCTGCCCGACATCGTGGTGGATGATGTGGCGCCGGTGCCCAGTGCCATCCGCGATCAATTGGGCCAGGAGGATTATCACGTCGTCCATTACATGGGCCATGGCGACTATCAGGCCGATCGTGGCGGCATGCTGCTGCTGGAGAATGAACAGGGTGCGCCCGTTCGGGTGGCCGGCACCACCTTTGCGGCCTGGCTGAAGGACGAACCGCTGCGGCTGGTGTTCCTCAACGCCTGTGAAACCGGGACAACCCCCGATGGCGCCAGTGCGCATCCCTTCTGCGGGGTGGCGGCAGCGCTGATCCAGAGCAATGCGCCCGCCGTTGTGGCGATGCAGTTCCCGATTTCCGACGCCGCCGCCATCGAGTTTGCCCGCACCTTCTACACGCGGATCGCCCGCGGCCTGCCGGTGGATGCCGCCGTGGCGGAAGGGCGCAAGGCGCTGTTCGATGACGAGGCGAACGAATGGGCCACGCCCGTGCTCTATCTGCGCCCGGCCGATGGCAATCTGTTCGACAATGCCGCGCCGGAACCGAAACGGACCGTGCCACACCCCGAACCGATGCCCCCCAAAACTGCCCTGGAGCCGGCGCCAGAAGCCCAACTGGCGTCCATCGTGGCGCCCGCGCCACCCGGACGCCGCAAGTTCTCCTTCAAGACCGGGTTCCTTTCGATCACTGGGGTCTGCGCTGCGCTGCTCGTCTACAGTGTTTTCGCCGGCAGAGTTCCGTCGGAGCCGACGCCGCCAGACCCGCAAGCGACGGAGGTGGAACCGGCAGCAGACACTGCTGAGGCCGAACCGGCATCGCCACCACCGGCGGCAACGGAGGCGAACACGGTTGCCGATTCAACCGATCCGGCAGCCGACGCCTTCAGGGCCGTGCCGGCCGAATTCTGGATCAACGAAGATCCAGAGACTTTCAACTGGGAGAAGGTTGCAGAAAACCTGGAAGGGACAGTCCAGGAAAAGGTTGAAGCGATCGCGCGTCTGGCAAAACAAGGTTATCCGGAAGCCGAGTTCGTTTTGTCAGACATCTATCTGCACGGCGAATTGGGACAATTGGAGAATGCGCCCGAGGCCAGACGCCTGCTGTTGCGGGCTGCTGGCAAGAACCTCACGGTCGCGCAATTTTTCGTGGGCTATAACTATTGCTATGGTGTCGATGGATTTCAAACAAATCTGGCATCGGCAAAGCAGTATCTTGAACTTGCCAGCGCGGGCGGCAACAAGAGAGCACCGCCGCTGTTGGCAGCATTGGCCAATACAGGCGCCTGCCCGCAATGAATGCCGGGGCTGCCTCATCCACACCGTTGGCGCGCAATGGCGCACCAGCCACGATCTTCCTGAGCTACTCCCGGGTTGATGAGCCGCGCGTGATGCCGTTGATCGCGGCGCTGGAATCGGCTGGTCACGCCGTCTGGTGGGATGGGCTGTTACAACCGGGCGAACGCTTTGCCGAGACCACGGCTGCTGCCCTGGAGCAGGCGCGCGCCGTGCTGGTCTGCTGGTCGGGCACCTCGGTGAAATCGCACTGGGTGCATGACGAGGCGACGCGGGGCCGGGATCGCGGCTGCCTGCTGCCGGTCAGCCTCGATGGCACGCTGCCGCCGCTGGGCTTCGGCCAGTTCCAGAGCATCGATCTGTCGCGCGCCCGGCCCGGTGATGCCTCCTATGGCCAGGTGCTGGCGGCGCTGGACTCCCTTTTGGACGGCACACCCAAGGCCCCCGTGGCAAGGGCGCTGGCCGCACCACCGCGCCTTGACCGGCGCTGGCTGCTGGCCGGCGGCGGGGTGGCGGTGCTGGCGGCTGGTGGCGGCCTCGTCTGGCAGGCCGGCTGGCTGGCCAGCCCGGCGGCTGCCAGCAGCCTGGCGGTGCTGCCGTTTGCCAATCTGTCGGGCGATCCGGCGCGTGACTATTTCGCCGATGGGCTTGCAGCCGAGGTGCGCGCCGAACTGGCCCGCAACCCGCGCCTGCAGGTGGCGGCACAGGCGTCTTCCAACCGCTTTCGCGGTCGGCCCGGCGATGCCCGCGACATCGCCCGCCAACTGGGCGTGGCGCATCTGCTCGATGGCAATGTCAGGGTGGGCAATGGTCGGGTGCGGGTGGCGGCCGAGCTGATCGACGGGCGCAGCGGCTTTTCGGTTTGGACCGAAAGTTATGACCGCGCGCTGGCCGACGTGTTTGCCGTGCAGGACGAGATTGCCGGCAGCGTGACCGCGGCTTTGGTCAGCCGCTTGTTTGGCCGGGCACAGCCGCGCGGCCGCCAGGCAGGCGGCACAGAGGTTGTGGCCGCCTATGACGCATGGCTGCGCGGGATTCACCTATACAACCAGGCACTGTCCGAAGCGACCGACCGGGCAGCGCTGGCCGCCTTCGATGCCGCACTGGTCGCCGATCCCGGTTATGGCCTCGCCCACGCCGGGCGCTCCCGCGCGCTGACGGTGATCGCCAATCTCTATCTGACCGGCACAGCGCGGCGGCAGGCCTTTGCCGATGCCATTGCAGCCGCCCGCGAGGCGGTGGCTCAGGCCCCCGACAGCGCCGACGCGCAGGCCGCTCTGGGCTTTGCGCTGTTCAATGGCGCGCTCGACGCCAGGGCGGCGCGTGGCCCCTATGATCGGGCGGCCGCGCTGGGCCAGGGCGATGCCGAGGTGCTGAGCCGCTTTGGCATCTTTGCGGCCCGCTGCGGCCGGATTGCCGAAGGCCGCAGCGCACTGGCCAAGGCCCGCCGGCTCGATCCATTGAACGCCCGCACCGCCTGGCTTGCCGGCGAAGTGGAATATATTGCCCGCCAGTATCCTGCCGCCATCGCCCAGGTGGAGCGTGCCCTGGCCTTGAACCCGGACTTGTCGGTGGCCTGGTGGGCCCTTGGCGCCGCGCAGTTGAGGCAGGGAAATATTGCTGCGGCGGCCGAGGCCTTTGGCAAGGAAAGCAACAGCCTGTTTCGGCTTGCCGGACAGGCGATCGTGCAGCAGCGACAGGGTGACCGGGCCGCTGCACGGCGTAGCCTTGCCGGCATGGTGAAAGCGCACGGCGACAATGCGCTCTATCAGCAGGCACAGGTGCTGGCGGCGTGGGGGGACCACGAAGGCGCGCTAGCCGCGCTGGAACGAGCGCGCGAGACGGGAGACGCCGGGATCATGTATGTACGTGGAGACCCGTTGTTCGACGGGGTGCGGGGCGATCCCCGGTTCAAGCGCCTGCTGGCGGCGCTGGGGTTCTCATAAGCCAGCCTGTTTGGGGAGGACGGCAATGACCGACGACAAGAAGAAGAAACCGGCTGGCGGTGCCCGTGGCGGTGCCAAGGCCGGCATGGGTGATCGCGGCGGTAGCAAGGCTGGTATGGGCGATCGCGGCGGCAAGGGAATGGGTGACCGCGGCGGCATGGGCGATCGCGGCGGCAAGGGAATGGGTGACCGCGGCGGTAGCGAGGAACGCTGAACGGCCGCGGCGGGGTCGGCCGGCAGCACCGGCCGACCCCGCTCAGCCCTTACATCTCGTCGCTGTCGTCATCCGCCGAAGGACCGACCATCAGGGCATCGGAAATGCCCGCGGCATTGTCGCGGATGATCTTCTCGATCTTCGCGGCGATGTCGGGATTGTCCTTCAGATATTTCTTGGCGTTCTCACGGCCCTGGCCGATGCGCACGCTGTCGTGGCTGAACCAGGCGCCTGATTTCTCGACCACGCCGGCCTTGACGCCCAGATCGAGGATTTCCCCGATCTTGGAGACGCCTTCGCCATACATGATGTCGAACTCCACCTGCTTGAAGGGCGGCGCCACCTTGTTCTTCACCACCTTCACCCTGGTGGTGTTGCCGATGATGTCGTCACGTTCCTTGATCTGGCCGGTGCGGCGGATGTCGAGGCGGACCGAGGCATAGAATTTCAGCGCATTGCCGCCCGTGGTCGTCTCCGGGTTGCCATACATCACGCCGATCTTCATGCGCAGCTGGTTGATGAAGATGACCAGGCAGCGCGACCGGCTGATCGAACCGGTCAGCTTGCGCAGCGACTGGCTCATCAGGCGGGCCTGCAGGCCGACATGGCTGTCGCCCATCTCGCCCTCGATCTCGGCACGCGGAACCAGCGCAGCGACCGAATCGACCACCAGCACATCGATGGCGTTGGAGCGAACCAGCGTATCGACGATCTCCAGCGCCTGCTCACCCGTATCGGGCTGCGAGACGATCAGCTCGTCGATGTTGACGCCAAGCTTCTTGGCATAGACCGGGTCAAGCGCGTGTTCGGCATCGACGAAGGCCGCCGTGCCGCCCATCTTCTGAGCTTCGGCAATGGCGTGCAGGGCCAGCGTTGTCTTGCCCGAGCTTTCCGGGCCATAGATTTCCACCACGCGACCGCGTGGCAGGCCACCGATGCCCAGCGCCAGATCAAGGCTGAGCGAACCGGTGGAGATCGCCTCCACCTCCATCGCGTCGCGCTGGCCGAGCTTCATGACAGAGCCCTTGCCGAACGCGCGGTCAATCTGGGCCAGAGCCGCTTCCAGTGCCTTCTGCCGATCCATGCCTGATTCTACCACCTTGAGCGCTGTTGCCATGACCCGTTCCCTTCCCTGAAGCCCAGTCCGAAGTTCGTCAACGGCTTTTGGTGTACACCAATTGTTCTAGGGGAACAAGAGTGGAACGAAGACCTATTCGCGGGTTTCCAGCGGCTGCGCCGACGCAATGGCGGCGACCAGTTCGGTCAGCGCGAAGGGCTTGGCCAGAAAGCGGATTCCGCGGGCGTCGGCGGCCCGGTGGCGGGGCAGTTCGGCATAGCCCGACATCAGCACGATGCCGAGACCGGGGCGCAGTTTCGCCGCCTCGATGGCCAGTTCGACGCCGTCGATGCCCGGCATCATGACGTCTGACACCATCACATCGGGGGTGAGGCCGTCGCGCAGCAGGGCCAGCGCCGCCACGGCATCGGCGGCAGTCGATACGATACAGCCCTGGCGTTCGAGCCCGCGCGCGAACACGGTGCGCACCGCGGCTTCATCCTCCACCAGCAGCACGTTGAGGCCGGTGGGGCCGGGCGTCGTGTCCTGGGCGGGCGCAGCGCCCCGCGCGGCGGTTGCCAACCCCCGCGCCGGGCGGCCGGGCAGATAGATGGAGAAGGTGGTACCGCGCCCGCCAGGACCGGGCCGCGCGAAGATATAGCCGTCTGATTGCTTTACGATGCCATAGACGGTGGACAGGCCCAGCCCGGTGCCCTGCCCCTGCGCCTTGGTGGTGAAGAAGGGCTCGAAGATCTTGCCGATGATGGAAGGCGGGATGCCCGAGCCTGTGTCGGTGACGTTGATGGCGACCTGGTCAATCTCGGGAATGATGGCATGGCCGAGCGCCGCCACCTCGCGGCGCGGCACGTCGGCGATGCTGATCACCAGCCGGCCATTGCCCTTCATGGCGTCGCGGGCGTTGACCGCAAGGTTGACGATCACCTGCTCCATCTGGCCGGGATCGGCTTTCACCGCCAGCCGCCCGGGCGGGGTCGCGATCTCCAGCTCGATCGCCGGGCCCAGAAGTTGCGCCAGCAGCGGCCGCAGCCCAGCAACCAGCTGGCGCAGGTCGAGCAGCTGCCGGCGCTGCGGCTGGCGGCGGGCGAAGGCCAGCAGCTGCGCCACCAGGTTGGCGCCGCGCTCCCCGTTGCGGCGGATTTCCAGCAGCGCATCCCGATCGGGCCCGGCATGAACCTGGCGTTCCAGCAGCTGATCGGTCAGCGCCAGCTGGGCCGTTAGCAGGTTGTTGAAATCATGGGCAATGCCGCCGGCCAGCTGGCCCACCGATTGCAGGCGCGTGGCGGCCGCCACCTGTGCCTCCAGCTTCATCTGCTCGCGGATGTCGCGCATCGCGATCAGGGCCGACACGCCCAGTCCCGGCGGCATCGGCACCAGATTGATATCGCGCAGTTCGTCGGGCCGATTGTTGAGCGCGAGGCGCAGCACCTGCGGATCGCCGCCATCCAGCGCATCGGCCACGGCACGCGCCAGGAGCGGCGCATCATCGGCCACCACCATGGCTTCGGGCCGCATTCCCGGCCGCCAGCTGTCGCCGGCGGTCGCCTTCATGGCATCATTGCCGGCAGCCATACGCCCAGCGCTGTCGAGCACGGCCAGCGCGACCGGCAGGTTCATCACCAGCGCCGACAGCCAGGGGCTGGTCAGGCCTTCGGCATAAGGTGCCGGCCAGCCCGATGTCGGCTCCGGGCTGGCCTGCGTCACCGCGGCTTCGATGGCGGAGCGATCAGGAATAACGCTGCTCCGTCCAGGGATCGCCGTCGTTGTGATAGCCGCGCACCTCCCAGAAACCGGGCTTGTCCACGGCGAGCACCTCGATGCGCACCAGCCACTTGGCCGATTTCCAGAAATACCAGCGCGGGATGATCGCCCTGACCGGCCCGCCGTGATCGCGGGAGAGCGGCGCGCCATCGTGCGAGTGCGCAATCAGGCAATCATCGCCGGCAAAGCGCTCCAGCGTGACATTGGTGGTATAGCCGTCGGCGCCGTGCAGCACCACGACATTGGCCTGCGGCAGCGGCTGCACCACGCTCAGGAGCTGGCTGGACGCCACGCCCTGCCAGCGGTTGTCGAAGCGCGACCATTGGGTGACGCAGTGGATGTCGGACACGTCCTCCACCTGCGGCTGGGCCATCAATGCATCCCAGTCCCAGGTGACAGGGTTGGCCACCGCACCATCGACCGCGAGGCGCCATTCGGCCCGGGGAATGTCGGGCTTGATGCCCAGGTCGAGCACCGGCCAGTTGGTGACCAGCCGCTGGCCCGGCGGCAGGCGGCTGGCATGATCGGGGTCGGCGGTGCCGGTGAGCAGCCGGCCTTCCTTGGCCCAGGCCTGCTTGATGGCGATCAGCCTGTCCCGAATGCCGGCCATCAGCCGCGCTCCCTCAAGAGCCGCGCCCGGTCGCGCTGCCAGTCGCGCTCCTTGGCCGTCTCGCGCTTGTCGTGCAGTTTCTTGCCGCGTCCCAAGGCCAGCTCCACCTTTGCCCGCCCGCGATCATTGAAATAGATGGCGAGCGGGATCAAGGTCATCCCCTGCCGGGTGACGGCGCTGTTGAACTTTTCGATCTCGCGGGCGTGCATCAACAGCTTGCGGGGCCGCTTGGGCTCGTGGTTGAAGCGGTTGCCGTGACTGAACTCGTTGATGGTGGCGTTGACCAGCCACATCTGCCCGTCCTTCACCTCGGCAAAGCTTTCGGCGATGCTGGCCTGGCCAATGCGCAGCGACTTGACCTCGGTGCCGGTCAGCATGATGCCGGCCTCCACCGTGTCCTCGATGAAATATTCGAAGCGCGCCCGCCGGTTCTCGGCAACCGTCTTCACCTTCACGCCGACTGCAGGTTTTGGGCGAACCATCAAACGCTGGCCATCACATCAGGCCCGCATGCACAAGGGCGGCGTCCACCGCCGCCTTCGACGCGGCCGACGGCTCGGCGATGGGCAGGCGCACTTCGGCACCCATGCGGCCCAGCCGTGCCAATGCATACTTGGTCGGCCCCGGCGAGGCATCGCTGAACAGCGCGGCGTGCAGCGGCTGCAGGCGGTCGTTGATGGCGAGCGCGGCGCGATAATCGCCCCTCAGGCTGGCCTCCTGCATCTGCGCGCACAGCTTGGGGGCGACATTGGCAGTGACGGAAATGGCCCCCACCCCGCCCTGCGCGTTGAAGCCCAGCGCCATGTCGTCATTGCCCGACAGCTGGATGAAATCCGCCCCGCAGGCCAATCGCTGCTGCGCCACCCGCGCGATGTTGCCGGTGGCATCCTTGACGCCGATGACGCGCGGCAAGCGGCTGAGCGCCGCCATGGTCTCCACACTCATGTCGGCCACGCTGCGGCCTGGGATGTTGTAGATAATGATCGGCAGCCGCGTCGCATCATGCAGGGCGGTGAAATGCGCGAGCAGGCCGGCCTGGCTGGGTTTGTTGTAATAGGGCACGACGATCAGCGCCGCATCGGCGCCCACCTTCTCGGCATGGGCAAGGTGGGCCAGTGCAGTTCGAGTGTCGTTGCTGCCGCAGCCGGCGATCACCGGGACCCGGTGGCGCGCCACCTCCACGCAGGCGGTGATCACCGCGTAATGTTCTTCGTGGCTCAGGGTCGGCGATTCCCCGGTGGTGCCCACCGGCACCAGGCCGTGGCTACCCTCGCCGATCTGCCATTCGACATGCGCGGCAAAGCCATCGAGATCGACCGCGCCGTCCCGGAATGGAGTGACGAGCGCGGGCATCGAGCCCCGGAATTCGCTGTGGCTCTGGTTCATTGCCTGTTTCCCTGCCCCCTCTTATCACGGGGCGATGATGCGCGCGCGTGATAGAAGCCGGTGGCCCCTCGTGTCCAGTCTGCTGCTGGCCCTGGTCCTTGTTGCGCCTGCCGCTGCGCAGACCATCGATGCCGCCAGCATCGCCCGCTATCGCGCCCTGTTGGCCGACAATGCCGCCGGCCGCCCGGCCCTGCTGCCCGCCGCACCGCTCACCGGCACTAGTTCGCTGGCGATCCTCGATGAAGTGGTGACCTGGGACCGTCTGCGCCGCGAGTCCGCGCGCGCGCCCTTTGCCGACTATGCCGCCTTCCTGCCCGGTCACCGCGACTGGCCGCAGGCCGCCACGCTGCGCCGGCTGGCCGAGCGCGCCATCACCGATGACACACCGGCCGACGCGGTGATCCGGCACTTCACCGCGCTGCCGCCGCTGACGGCGGAGGGCAAATGGCGCCTGGCAGAGGCGCTGGCCAATAGCGGCCGCATGGCCGACG
>NZ_WMHO01000389.1 GCF_010994245.1 Sandarakinorhabdus rubra | reverse complement strand
CGCCCGCGCGCCGGAGCCGCCGGCCACCTTGGCCCCGGAGCCGCAGGCCGGCCCCCAGGCCGACGAGGAGCTGCCGGGCTTCCTGAAGCGCCAGGTGAACCGCTGACCCCAACCAGTTTTCCGTAGCTGGAAACGAACGGGAAGGCCCGCCGGTTCGCGCCGACGGGCCTTTTCGTTGCGCGCGAGGGAATTGCCGGCGGCTCGCGTTGAAGTGGGCATGAGCCTGTCAGCCATCGCCGCCAACCGCTTCGGCCTCGGACTGCGCGCCGACGAGCGCCCGCCCGCCGATCCGCAAGCCTGGCTGCTCGCCCAGTTCGACCGCTTCGATCCGCGCCCTGACGCCATCGCCGGCCTGCCCGATGCCGCCGCGATGACCGCCCAGTATCGCGAGAATCTGCAGCAGCTGCGCCAGTTGGGCCTGATTGGCACGCGCCCGGCCGGCGGGATGCAGCCGGCGGACGCGGAGAAGCGCGCCGAACAATTCCAGCAGGAGCGCCGCCAGGCCTATCGCCAGTCCTATGGCGGGCAGGTGCGCGCCCGGCTCGCCGTTGCGCTGTCCAGCCCCGCGCCTTTTGCCGAACGGCTGGTGCATTTCTGGGCCAATCATTTTGCCATCTCCACCGACAAGCTGGCGACCATCGCCATGGGTGGCCCGCTGGAGTTCGAGGCCATCCGGCCCCACATCGCCGGGCGCTTTGCCGATCTGCTGCTGGCCGTCACCCGGCATCCGGGCATGCTCTTCTATCTCGACCAGGCGCAGTCGATTGGCCCGAACAGCCGGCTGGGCCAGATCGCGCGACGCCGCAATGCGCAGCGAAAGCCTGGCCTCAACGAGAATCTGGCGCGCGAGATCCTGGAACTGCACACGCTGGGCGCCAGCCACTATACGCAGGCTGATGTCGGCGGCCTCGCCCGCGCCCTGACCGGCTGGACGGTTGGCGGCTTTGGCCGCGGGTTCGGCCAGCGCCTGGGGCTGGCCGAAGCACCGGCCGGTCAGTTCGTGTTCCAGCCGGCGCTGCACGAGCCGGGCAGCGTGACGGTGGCCGGCCGCCGCTATG
>NZ_WMHO01000388.1 GCF_010994245.1 Sandarakinorhabdus rubra | reverse complement strand
CCGGCAACGGCTTCACGCTGGCCGCCACGCGCGCCCACAGCGCCCGTTCCTGGGCCGACAGGCGGCGCATCAGGGCGCCAGCCGCGCCGCAGCGGCAACTGGCAGCAGCAGGGTGATCCGGGCCGGCGCGCTCTGGGCGCCGGCATCCGCAGCGGCCTCGGCGCCGGGCCCGAGGAACAGATCGATGCGGTTGGCGCCCTTGATGGCGCCGCCGGTATCCTGCGCCACCATCAGCGCCGTGAAACTCTGGCCGCTTCGGGTGAGGCTGGTTTCGACCAGCACCGGCGCGCCCAGCGGCACGAAGGCCGGATCTGCTGCGATCGAAACGCGCGGGGCAACCGCCACGCCCAGCGCGCCGATCGGCCCGTCGCCCTCCAGCACGCGGAAGAAGATCTTGGACGGATTGGCGTTGAGGATCGCCGGGGCCTCGGCCGGGTGGCCGCGCAGCCAGGCGATGATCTCGGCCATGCCGGCCTTGCCCCGCTCCAGCGCGCCGCGCTCCACAAGCAACCGCCCGATGGCGACATAGTCGCGGCCGTTCTGCCCGTCATAGCCGATGCGGATCACGCGGCCATCGGGCAGGCGCAACCGGCCACTGCCCTGGATCTCGAGGAAGAACGCCTCGAACGCGTCGGCAGCGAAGGCCAGTTCCAGACCCTTTCCGGCCAGCGCGGCATCGATGTCGGCGCGGGTCGGATAAGGCACCAGTCGGCGGCCCTCCACGCGGCCACGCACCGTGCGGCCCTTCAGGCTGGCCGCAAAATCGCCCAGCGGCACGTCGATCAGATCGGGCGGGCGGCGCCAGATCGGCACTTCATAGCCTGGCTGGCGCGTCAGGCTGGCACTGATCTCCGGCTCGTAATAGCCGGTGGCAAAGCCGCTGCCACCGGCGATGGTCACGGTGGCAAACTGGCTGCGGAAGAAGGCGGCTGCATCCGTTGCGGCCGCTGCGGCGGCGCAGGCGGCCTGCCAGTCCTCCCGCCGGGTCAGGCCGGAGAGGTCATCGCGCGCCAGCAGGGCGGGGCAGGAACGGCGAAAGGCGGCCAGCGCGGCCTGCG
>NZ_WMHO01000387.1 GCF_010994245.1 Sandarakinorhabdus rubra | reverse complement strand
GCGCCGGCATCGATGCGGCGGGCAATATCCAGCAGGTCATCGCGCCGCGCAATCGTGGCGCCATCGCGTTCGAGGTGCGCCAGCAGCCGCAGCCACAGGCGCGATGGCACCTGCGGGCCAGCCGCATCGCGGCGCGCGCGGGTGATCAGCACGCGGGGCGCCGCGGCGGCCCTCAGGAAATCCTGGGCCGCCAGCCCTTGCGCGCGCGCCGTGCCGGGCAGGCCCAGGCGGGCGCGGATCGCCGGGGCCAGCCACGGATCGGGCGCCGGGCGGCCGGGCCAGGTTACCTCGTTCAGCCCGGCCAGGACCACGAACTCTGCCCGGGTCAGCTGCGCCTCGACCGGCCCCAGGATGGCCAGGCGCGGATGGCCCATGCCGGGCACGCGCACCGTCTGCCCGCCGACCAGCGCCGCCAGCAGCGCCGGCGCCTCCAGCGGCGTGATCGGCCCGAGAAGGCCACCATGGGTTTCCACCTCGGCCACCAGCGTGGCCAACTGGCGCCCGGCCGGGCCGGCCCAGCCGCCCTCTCCCGCCAGTGCCGACAGCGCCTCGCGCAGCGCCGTCATCAGCGCCGGCAGCGTGAACTGGCCGGCCTCACGCAGTGTTTCGAGCGGCATCACGGCAGTGGCCACCCGCTCCCACCACGCATCCATGAAGGCGCTGCGGTCGTCAGCGTGATCGGCGGTCCAGCGGTTGATCGCCTCGCCGGCGGCCTCCAACCCCGGCGGCGGCCGCACGCCCCGCAACGCAATATCTGCGGCGCGGGTACCGGCAGCGAGGTCACCCGGCCCCTCGGCCACCAGCCGGTTCTTCAGCACCGCCAGCAGACGCGCCGGGGCGAAGGCCTCTGCCATCGCCTCCACCAGCGCCAGCAGCAGCGCACCCGGCGGGGTGAGTGGCAGCGGCGTGCCGGCGCTGCTGTCGATTGCGATGCCCCACCGCCGACAATGCGCGGCCACCCGGCGGGCGAGCAGCGGATCGGGCGTGATCAGCGCGGCTGTGCGGCCCGGTTCCTCCAGCGCCTCGCGCAGGGCCAGCGCCACCACCTGTGCTTCTTCGGCGGCCGTGGCACATTCGGCCAGC
>NZ_WMHO01000386.1 GCF_010994245.1 Sandarakinorhabdus rubra | reverse complement strand
AGCTGCGCCAACGGCCAGTCGAGCCCCCACAACCGGTTGAGCAGCCGCAGCGCGGCGGCCGCATCGGCCGACCCGCCACCCAGGCCCGCAGCGACGGGGATGCGCTTTTCCAGCACCAGGCTGGCGCCCGCCGTAACGCCGGCCGCCGTCGCCAGCGCGCGCGCCGCCTTCAGCACCAGATTGTCATCCCCCACGTCGGCAGCCGCCGACGTTGGCCCAATGAGACTGAGGCTCAGTCCCTCGGCGGGGCTGGCGCGCAGCGTGTCGCCGAACTCGGTAAAGGCGAAGACGCTTTCAAGGTCATGATAACCGTCTGCCCGCCGGCGCCTGAGGTGCAGCGCCAGGTTGATCTTGGCCGGGGCGGATTCAAGAAGCATGGGACTGAGCCTGTGGCGCGGCGCCCGCGCCTGATCAAGTCTGCCTGCTGGCCTCAGCGCTGGGCGAGCATGGCGGGCGCCGCATCCAGCCCGTAATCGAGCCGGGCCTGCAGGCGACGCTGGAGGGCCGCGTCGCCGCCCAGGCCCAGCGCCTGACGCCAACGAAAGCGCGCCTCGATGCGGCGGCCCTGCTGCCACAGGGCATCGCCAAGATGGCTGATGATCGTCGGCTCCAGCGGCTCCAGCGTCACCGCGCGCTCCAGCGTGTCGACCGCGCGGTCCACCTCGCCGGCGTTAAGCTGCATCCACCCAAGCGAATCGACGATGCCGCCATCGCCGGGGCGCAGCGCCGCCGCCCGCGCTATCAGGCGGCGCGCTTCCGGCAGCTGTTCACCGCGTTCAAGCAGGCTGTAGCCCAGATAATTGAGCACACCGGGTTCCTCGGGCGACAGCACCAGCGCCGCCTTCAGATCGGCCTCGGCGCCCGGCCAGTCGCCGGCCCGGTCACGCATCATGGCGCGCATGAAGTGCAGGTTCCACGCCGACGCGCCCAACGCCGCACCGTGCCGGCTGATGGCGGCATCATAGGCCGCCGCTGCCGCTGCAAAACGCTCACCACGCCGGTGCCAGGCGGCGAGATTCTGCCAGTCGCCCACCGTGGCGCCGGGGGCGGCCGTAGCCGCCTGCAACAGCGCGCCGGCCGCATCATC
>NZ_WMHO01000385.1 GCF_010994245.1 Sandarakinorhabdus rubra | reverse complement strand
CGGGATGGCGCGCGCCGCTGCCCAGCCGATCACGGCGAGCGCGGTCGCCACCGGCCCCACCGCCGCCGTGGCAATCAGCCCGCCGGCCACCTGGCCCAGCAATATGGCCACGAACGTTGCCGCCTCGACCATGCCGGTGCCGGCCACCAGCTCTCCCGGCTTCAGATGCTGGGGCAGGATGGCATACTTGACCGGGCCGAAGAGGGTGGAATGGCAGCCCATCAGGAACACCACGACGAGCGCCAGCGGCAGCGAGCCCAGCGCCAGCGCCAGCCAGCCCAGCGCCATGAAGCCGATCTCCATGAGCTTGACGAGCCGGGCGATGGCGGCCTTGTCGCGCGCATCGGCCAGCGTGCCGGCAATGCCCGAGAACAGCAGGAACGGCAGGATGAACAGGCCCGATGCCACCGACGCCAGGAACGCCGCCTGCGCCGGATCGGCAGCCGCCAAGTCATAGGCGACAATGAAGATGATGGCTGTGCGAAACAGATTGTCGTTGAACGCCCCCAGCAGCTGGGTTGCGAACAGGGGGCCAAAGCGCCGCGTGGCCAGCAAGCCGATCATCTGCCACCCTGCTTGCCTGTTCGCCCGGCGTCCGTCCAGCGGCGGACTCGCCGAGGCGGCCGCGATGACATAAGAAGCGGCAAGAACAACCGGAACAGTTGGGAGCACGAGGCGCGTGGTACGACAGCGGCGCAGCAATGACTGGGGGTTTCCGCGCTGGCGCAGCTATGAGGGCGAGCGCGCGGCCGCCCAGGTGCGCCTGTGCGACCGCGACGGCTGCACCGCCGCCGGCGACCGGCCAGCCCCCAAGGCGCCGAACAGCCCGGAACGCTGGTGGTTCTGCGAAACGCACGCCGCCGAATACAATGCCGGCTGGGATTATTTCCGTGGCCTGACCGCCGAGGAGGCCGCCGCGCGCGCACAGGCCGAGGCCGGTGAACGACGCTATCGGCGCGCCAGCCACTGGGCGTGGGGGGCCGACGGTGATGGCAGCCGCAGCCGCGCCGAACTGGATGCGCTGGCGGTGCTGGGCGTCGACGCCGATTCCGACATCACGGCCGTTCGGGCCGCCTGGCGCCGCGCC
>NZ_WMHO01000384.1 GCF_010994245.1 Sandarakinorhabdus rubra | reverse complement strand
GGCCCGAACAGCAGGAGCGGCCCAGCCAGGGGCGGCGCCCGCAGCGGCCCTGTCCGGCCCGCCCGTAGCGACCGCGCGCCCGAAACACGCGAACCGTCGCGGCAGCGTGCCGGGAGGCCGGCGCAGGACGACGGCCCGCGCCAGCCGCGCAGTGAAAGAGCGCCGCGCAGCGAACGGAATCCGCGCAGCGAGAGCGCTTCACGCTCCGAAAGAGCGCCGCGCACCGAAAGGCCTCCGCGCAACGCCAATGCTCCGCGAGCTGCCGACGGTCCGCGCCGCGAAAGGGCGCCACGCAACGCCATCCCGGTGCGCGAAACCGAGATCGCGCCGCAACGCATTGCGAAGGCGCTGGCCCGCGCCGGCGTCGGATCACGCCGCGACATCGAACGGCTGATCGGCGAGGGCCGCATTGCCATCGACGGCACCCCCCTCACCTCGCCGGCGCTCAACATCAGCAGCTTGAAGGGCGTGACGGTGGACGGCCAGCCGGTGGCCGGCATCGCGCCGGCCAAGCTCTATCGCTTCCACAAGCCGGCCGGGTTCCTCACCACGGCGCGCGACCCCGCCGGCCGCCCGACGATCATGGACATATTGCCGGCCGGGCTGCCGCGCGTCGTCCCCGTCGGTCGGCTCGACATGAACACCGAAGGCCTGTTGCTGCTCACCACCGATGGTGAGCTGAAGCGGGCGCTGGAACTGCCGTCCTCGAACGTGCCGCGCGTCTATCGCGTCCGCGCCTTTGGTGAGGTCAGCCAGAAGGCACTGGAAAGCCTGGCCGATGGCGCCACCATCGACGGAGTTCATTATGGCCCGGTGCTGGCCGACATCGAGCGGCGCATGGGCCACAATCTGTGGCTGATCGTCACCATCCGCGAAGGCAAGAACCGCGAGGTGCGGCGCGTGCTGGAGCATGTCGGGCTGCAGGTGAACCGGCTGATCCGCATCGCCTATGGCCCCATTGGCCTCGATGACCTGCCGCCGCGCATGGCCGACGAGATACCGGAGGCCGATCTCAGGACATTGAAAGCCATGCTGAAGCCGGCGCCGAAGCCCGCCGGACGCGGCTGATGCGCGTCATTGCCGGGCGCTGGCGGGGGCGGGCGCTGGCGGCGCCGG
>NZ_WMHO01000383.1 GCF_010994245.1 Sandarakinorhabdus rubra | reverse complement strand
GCCCCAAGAACGACGACCGTCCGGAACGGAGCGATCGGCGCCGTCGCAGCCGCGATGCCGCCCCGGCCCAGCCGGCCCGCGCAGCCGAATCGCGCCCAGCCGAGACGGCGCCGGCAGAACCGGCCGCGCGCCGCGCGCCCCGCGCTGCCAAGGCCCGCCCGCCGGCCGCTCGCGACCCGCTGGCCAGTTACCGCGTCACCGCGCCCGAAAAGCCGGACCGCCACCGGAATGATGACGGCGAGGTCTTTACCGGCTTCGGCCCGGAAGGCGTGCCGGAATTTCTGAGCCGGCCGATCCGGGCCTGACAGGCGCCGCTGGCCCCTGCGCCTAGAAGGCGCCGCCGGCAGCCCGCCACTGTTCCACTTCGAAGGCCAGCCGCGCCGGCTTGCCCAAAACTGCGCTCACCGGCCGCCTGAGTGCGGCCCCGGCCACGGTATCGGCCGTGCCGAGGCGGAACACGAAGCTGGGGCGCCACAGCGGATCATCGAGCAGCGCGTCAGCCGCGCGGGCAAAGCGGGGGTGCGCACGCAGCTGGGCCTCGCGGTCGATCATTTCGGGTAGCTGGTTGAGCGGCTGGGCCACCAGCCCGGCGGCGGTGGCATTCAGATGCAGGCGCTGCCAGGCGCTGCCGACCAGCAACGCGGCGCGCCGCTCGTGCGGTGTGGGCGTGAGGATCATTCCAAACATGGAGGCGGTGGGCAGGTGGGTATCGCGCGTCGCGGCCAGCCAGTATTTGCCCTCGCTCGCCGCGTCCTGCCCGGGCAGCAGCGCACCGACCGTGGCCAGCAATGGCGAGACGCCCGATGTGGCCAGCGTCAGCCCGTCCATGTGGGTCACGGCCTCGCGGCGCTCGTGGCGGAACCAGCGATGGCTGTCGGCCATCATCGCGACGTCGGACGTGATGGCCACGGTGGCATCATCGGTGAGAGCGGCCAGCCGTTGGCCACGCGGGCTGGCGGCCGGGAACAGCGCCACGCGCACATCCGGAAAAGCCGGGAAGGTGAGCACCGCGCGCACCCGATCCTCCGCAATGGCGCCGCCGCGCCAGGCGCCGCGATGGGTGTGGCGGCGGCCGATGAAGGGCAGCAGCGGGTGCGGCGCCGGGCCGGAACCGTCCG
>NZ_WMHO01000382.1 GCF_010994245.1 Sandarakinorhabdus rubra | reverse complement strand
GACAGGCGCTGCGCCTCGGCCACCAGCCAGCGGATCGCACTGTCCGGCGCGTCGGCGCCGCGCAGCAGGTTGCGGCGAATCGCGTCTGCCATGGCTGGCGCGTCACCGCGGGCGCCGCGATAGGCCCCCAGCCTGCCGCCCAGCGCCGCCATCATCTGCCCGAGGTGGCGGGGCACCACCTGGTCGCCGATCCCGTCCTGCCGCAGATTGCCTTCCATGTCGGTGAGGAAGCGGTCTGCCAGATCGGCCGACAGCTGGGCGGCCGGATGGCGCGGGTTGCCCGCCGTGTCGGTTTCCAGCCGCAGCAGCAGCAGGGAGAGCACCAGCACCACCATGTCGAAGCGACCATCCAGTGTGTCAGGCACTTGGCCTTGTGCATACCAGTCGGGTCGCCGCGCCTCCGCCACCACGGCGGCATAGAGTTGATCCACCGGCAGCGGGCGCGCAGTGGTTGCCCCTCCCGCAACGAGGCGCTTCAAGCTGGAAATCAGACCCATGACCATGGCGCCTAGCATATTGGCTGCGGCTGTCATATTGAACAAGCCTGACCGGAGCCCCTGCGATGACGCGTCCTCTTTTTCTTGCCCTCATGACCGCTGCCGCCCTGATGTCGGCCGGCTGCTCGCGCATCAAGGCGTCGCAGGGCTATCTGATCGATGAAACGCTGTTCACCTCTATCCTGCCGGGGGTGGACAACCGCGAATCGGTGTCCCGAACCCTTGGCCGCCCCACCTTTGCCGGCCAGTTCCAGGCCGGCAGCTGGTATTATGTCAGCCGCCTCACTGGCCAATATGCTTTCGTGGCGCCCAAGACGCTGCAGCAGCAGATCCTGATCGTCAGTTTCGATGATGCCGGGAACGTCTCCAAGGTGGAGCGGCGCGGCATGGAAAAGATCGCCGACATCAACCCGGTGGGCGACAAGACGCCGACCCTTGGCCGCGAGGAAGGCTTCTTTGCCGATCTGTTCGGCAACATCGGTGCAGTGGGCGCTGCCGGCGGCCCGCTGGGCGGCGTCCCGACAGGCCGCGACGGACCGCGCTGAGGCCCTGGCCGGGCCGCCCGCCATGCTGAAGGCTCCCCTGGCGGCCGGCTTGTTGCTGTCTGCCGTCGCCGCGGCTGCGCAGGCCACACCCCCCGCAGAACCGACAGGGGATG
>NZ_WMHO01000381.1 GCF_010994245.1 Sandarakinorhabdus rubra | reverse complement strand
AGATCCGCGGCGGCCGCTGCATCCCCGCTGGCCGCAAGCTGGGCAAACCACGGCCCCAGCAGCGGGCGCAGCACCTGGCCAGCGCCCGGCGTATCGGGCGCGGCCTTGACGATGGCGCGGAAGCTGCTGGCGGCACCGGCCGCATCGCCGGTGCGGGCCAGCAGCGCCGCCTGGCGGGCCTGGGCGGCCAGCAGCGCTGCCGATTGCGGGAACTGCGCCGCAGTCAGCTGCACGGCTTCGGCCAGCGCGGCGCGGGCCTCCGCGGGGCGGCCCTGGCGTTCGGCCACGCTGGCAATCTCGGTGGCAACGGCGGCGCGCAGCCACAGGATGGAGAGCACGCGGCCGCCGCGCAGTTCGGCCAGCTGGCGACGGGCATCGGCGAGCTGGCGTTCGGCGCTGGCCAGCTTGCCCTGCCCGGCCTCGGCAGCGCCGCGCAGGTAGAGCGCCTGGCCATCAAGGATGATCACCCGTTCCGCACTGTTCAGAGTGGCGCTGCCGGCACCCAGCCCGCGCATCGCCGCATCATCGATGTTCAGCCGCTGCGACAGCGGCGTGTCGATATAGCCGGCGGCCATGCGGGCGGCATCGGTGGTGGCGATCGCCGTTGCCACCGGGCGGTCCAGTTCCACCTGCGCGCCGACCAGATCGCGCTGGTTGAGCAGATGCTGGGCGCGGGCATTGCGCACCAGCCGCGCCGCCACGGGGTCGCTGGCATCCAGCAACTGGGCTGCCCGGCCGAACAGCCGATCGGCCTCGGCAAAGCGGCCGAGGTTGGATTCCTGCAGGGCCTGGTTGGCCAGATACTCGGCGCTGCGGGTGAAGCCCGGCGCACCCTGGCGGCTGCGCTCCACCAGCAGATCAAAGAACTCGGCGGATTCGGCATAGCTGGCGGCATTGTTGCGGGCATAGGCTTCGGCCAGCGCCTCGCCCGGCTCCAGGCTGCCGGCCTGCAGCCGCGCGAAGGCCGCCGGATCGCCGGCCTCGGTGGCGGCGACGTCGACGGTGCCGGTCACCGGCGCATCGGCCACCAGCGATTGCAGGCCGAGCGCGAGCGCCGAGCTATAGCCGGCCAGCCCGTCGGCCACGAACAGCGTCTTGCCGCGCTGCACCTCAAGCCGCAGCCGCGTCAGACCATCGACCGTGCAGCGGCTGGCGCGGGCGCCGGAGAGGCCGGGCAATGCAGGCA
>NZ_WMHO01000380.1 GCF_010994245.1 Sandarakinorhabdus rubra | reverse complement strand
AGCATCAGCGCCGGCGCCGCCTATGGCAGCGAAGCCAGCGGCGTGCGGCGGGCAACGGCGGCCGAGTTCAGCCATCCCGATGCCGCCGTGCTCTCCGATGGCGGCGGCGCCAACCGCTATCCGGTGAGGGCCGCCACCGACGCCGGCGAGGTGGCGCAGCCGCTGACCGCCGCCGAGGTGCGGGCCGTGCTGGAAGAGGCCTTCACCATCATGGCGCGCAGCCGTGCCCAGATTCGCCAGCCGCTGGACAGCCGCAGCCAGAAGACGATCGCGGTGGTCGATACGCGCGGCGCCGTGCTTGGGCTGGTGCGCTCCCCCGATGCGCCGATGTTCGGCACCGATGTGGCGCTGCAGAAGGCGCGCAGTGTCGCCTTCTTCTCCGGGCCGCGGGCGGGCGCCGATCTTGGCGCCGCCACCACCGCGCTGGGGGGGCCCGATGCCAATGTGCGGGATTTCGTTGGCCGGGTGAACAGCTTCTTCCCCCAGGCCGGCGTGCTGTCAGGCGCCTTCGCGATCAGCAACCGCGCCATCGGCAACATCGCCCGCCCCTATTTCCCCGATGGCGAGGCCGGACGCCCGCCGGGCCCGCTGTCGCGCGACATCAGCGGCTGGTCCCCGTTCTCCACCGGGCTGCAATCGGCGCTGATCGTGCAGAACCTGGTGCAGGTGCTGGGCGGCGGCGATCCCCGCCAGTGCACGTTCCTGCCGAACACGCCGGGCGGCCAGAACCGGCTGGCCAATGGCCTGCAGATCTTCCCCGGCGGCGTGCCCATCTATCGCGGCAATGTACTGGTCGGCGCCATCGGCGTGTCGGGCGACGGCATCGACCAGGACGACATGACCGCGTTTCTGGGCACGTACAATGCCGGGCTGCGGCTGTCGGGCAGCATCGGCCTGCCGCCGGCCTCCATCCGGTCGGACCAGCTGGCCGTGAGCGTTGGCGGCCAATCCGTGCGGCTGCGCTTCGTCGGCTGCCCGTTCGCGCCGTTTCTCGACACGAGCGAGAACAATGTCTGCCAGGGGCGCTGAGATGCGCATCGCGCTCCTCCTCCCCCTGCTGGCCAGCGCGGCGCCGGCCGAGGCCGGGCTCTTCTCCAGATGGTTCGATTGCTATGCCAAGGTGGAGCCGCCCGCCGAGCGTCTGCCGGGCGAGGCCGCGCCGCCGCCCGCCGATCCCTCGCTCGCGCCGCT
>NZ_WMHO01000038.1 GCF_010994245.1 Sandarakinorhabdus rubra | reverse complement strand
GCCCGGCCGCCGGTGGCCTGCAGCTGGGCCCCCAGCGCGCTGTCGGCCTGCCGCCAGGCCATCGCCTTGATGCGGCCGCCGTCAGCGCCCTGGAGTTGCAGCCGCAGGTGATTCTCCCCCACCACCCGCGCATCGACGACCCGGAACGGGCCGGCGGCCACCCTTGGCCCCGGCCAGCCCTGGCCATAGGGGCCGCCGGCTTCCAGCACGTCCACCAGCGCGGCATTCAATCCGCGCGGCGCCATGGCGGCATCGATGGCCAGTGACTTCTCTGCCGTCGCTGCTGCCACCTGTGCTGCCAACCGCTCGTTCAGATATTCGTCCAGCGCCGCGATGCCGTCGGCCGCCACCGTAAGCCCGGCTGCCATGGCATGGCCGCCGCCGGCCAGCAGCAGGCCATGATCCTTCGCCGCCAGCACGGCTGCGCCAAGATCGACGCCGCTGATGGACCGGCCCGAACCCTTCGCGGTGCCATCCGCCTGCACGGCGATCACGAAGGCCGGGCTGCCCATCTGTTCCTTCAACCGGCTGGCAACGATGCCGATCACGCCGGGGTGCCAGCCCTCGCCGGCGACGATGGTGCAGCCCGGAGCCGGCCTGGCCGCCGCCAGCGCTGCCTCGGTCACCGCCTGTTCGATGGCGCGGCGTTCCTGGTTCAGCGAGTCAAGCTGGGCGGCGATGGCGGCCGCTTCGGCGGCGTCATGCGTGGTGAGCAGCCGCACGCCGAGATCGGCCTGGCCCACCCGGCCGCCGGCATTGACGCGTGGCCCCAGCGCAAAGCCGAGATCGCGGGCAATCGGTGCGCGTGCCAGCCGGGCAGCATCTGCGAGCGCGGCCAGCCCGATATTGGCCCGGCCGCGCATCACCTTCAGCCCCTGCGTGACAAAGGCGCGGTTCAGGCCCCGCAAGGCCGCGACATCGGCCACCGTGCCCAGCGCGACCAGATCGAGCAGATCCATCAGGCGCGGCTCGTCGCGATTGGCAAACCAGCCGCGCGCCCTGAGCAGGCGGTTGAGCGCAACGGCCAGCAGGAAAGCCATGCCGACGGCCGCCAAGTGGCCGTGGCTGGCTGCGTCCTCGCTTTCGTCGAGGCGATTGGGGTTCACCAGCGCCAGCGCCGGCGGCAGGCTGGTCCCCGCCTTGTGGTGATCGACCACGATCACGTCCAGCCCTGCGGCGCGGGCGGCCTCCAGCGCCTCGAAGCCTTGTGTGCCGCAATCCACCGTCACCACCAGATCGGCGCCGGCCTGTTTCAGGGCGACCAGGGCGCCGGCCGAGGGGCCATAGCCCTCCAGCAGCCGATCCGGGATATAATGGCCCACTTTGCCGCCAAGCGCCCGCAGCAGGCGGATCAGCACGGCCGCGGACGTGGCGCCATCCACGTCATAGTCGCCATAGATGACGATGGCCTCATGGCGGGCCAGAGCATCGGCCAGCCGCTCGGCGGCGCGCTCCATGTCGGTGAAGATCGACGGGTCGGGCAGCCAGTCGCGCAGGGTGGGGGATTTCAGGCGCCCGAAGTCGCTGTCGGCGCCGCCGCGCGTGCGGAACAGGTGCTTCAGCAGCGCCTCATCGTCGCTGCGGCCGGTCAGGTCATCGCCGGGCGGCAAGCCGCCGCGCCAGGCCCAGCGCTGGCCGGTCAACGAGGCGGCAACACCGAAGACGGGGCGGGAATGGTCCATTGCCCTGTCATGGCGCCCGCCACAGTCGCCGGCAAGCGCGCTTGTGGCCTGATTATCTGTGCTTATGCCCGCGATGTTCGCCGCTGACCCAGCGGATGGTGCCCGACGAGGCGCGCATCACCACGCTCTGGGTGGTTATCACCCCGTCCTTGCGGCGCTTTACGCCCTTCAGCATCGAACCGTCGGTCACGCCCGTCGCGGCGAAGATGCAATCGCCCTTGGCCATGTCGGTCAGGCCATAGATACGGTCGAGATCCTCGATGCCCCAGCGACGCGCGCGGCTGCGCTCATCCTCGTTGCGGAACAACAGTTTGCCCTGCATCTGGCCGCCCACGCAGCGCAGCGCGGCAGCGGCCAGCACGCCTTCCGGCGCGCCGCCCGATCCCATGTAGAGATCGATGCCGGTATCGGGATTGGTGGTGGCGATCACGCCGGCCACGTCGCCATCGGGGATCAGCATGATGCCGCAACCGATGCTGCGCAGCTCGGCGATCAGTGCCTCGTGGCGGGGCCGGTCCAGTACGCAGACGATGATCTCGTTGGGGTGGACTCCCTTGGCCGCAGCCACGGCCGCGACATTGGCGGTGGCGCCGAGGCTGAGGTCGATGACGCCATCGGGATAGCCGGGGCCAACGGCGATCTTGTCCATGTAGACATCAGGCGCGTTCAGCAGCCCGCCCTGTTCGGCGATCGCCAGCACGGCCAGCGCGTTGGGGCCGGCCTTGGCGGTGATCGTGGTGCCTTCCAGCGGATCGAGCGCGATGTCGATGCGCGGGCCGGTGCCAATCGCGCGCCCCACCTTCTCGCCGATGAACAGCATCGGGGCTTCATCACGCTCGCCTTCGCCGATCACCACCGTGCCATCGAAATCCAGCTGGTTCAGCGCCTCGCGCATGGCTTCCACGGCGGCCGCATCGGCGGCCTTCTCGTCGCCGCGGCCGATCAGCTTCGAGGCTGCGACGGCGGCATTTTCGGTGACGCGCACCATCTCGAGCACGAGCACGCGATCGAGCACATGACTGGCAGCCGGCATCTCATCCCCATTTCATTGGTCGAATCGTTGGTGGCGCCGCTTTACGCCTCGAACGTTCAGAAATCGAGAATGTGCATCATCACGGGCTGGCCCACCACTGCCGGCGAGGCCGCCATGTGCGCCAGGCTGGCCAGCACATCGGCTTCCCGCGCCTCGTGGGTGACCATCACCACCATGGTGTCGCCGGCGTCCGAGCCGCCGCGCTGCACCAGGCTTTCGATCGACACGCCGGCATCACGCAGCGCCGCCGTCACCTCGGCCAGCACGCCCACCCGGTCGGCGACATTGAGCCTCAGATAATAGCGGCCACGCCTGTCGCCGGCTGCGGCGCGGGGCAGGGCGGCCAACTGGCTCACCGGCATCACGAAGGGCGGACGCACGTCGCTGCGGGCAATGTCGACCAGATCGGCCACCACGGCGCTGGCGGTCGGGCCTTCGCCGGCGCCGCGGCCCTGGAAGAACAGCCGGCCAACGAAATCGCCTTCCACCACCACGGCATTCAGGCTGCCCATGGTGGTCGCCACCGGGTGATCCAGCGGCACCAGCGCCGGGTGGACGCGCTGGAACAGCGCGCCATCCTGCACCTCGGCCAGCCCGACCAGCTTGATGCGGAAGCCCAAGGCCGCCGCCTGGGCGATGTCGACGCTGGCGATGCTGCGGATGCCGTGGCAGGCCACCCCGGCAAAATCGATGCGCGCCCCAAAGGCCAGCGCGGCGAGGATCGAGAGCTTGTGGGCGGTGTCGATCCCGTCGATGTCGAAGCTGGGGTCGGCCTCGGCAAAGCCCAGCGCCTGCGCGTCGGCCAGCACGGACGCGAAATCCAGCCCCTCGGCCTCCATGCGCGACAGGATATAGTTGCAGGTGCCGTTCATCAGGCCATAGACGCGCAGCATGCGGTTGGCGGCGGCGCCTTCCGATATGCCCTTGATCACCGGGATGCCGCCGGCCACCGCCGCCTCATATTTCAGGGGCAGGCCGGCCTTCTCGGCCGCCTCGGCCAGCGCCAGGCCGTGGTGGGCCAGCATCGCCTTGTTGGCGGTCACGAAGGGCTTGCCGGCGGCCAGGGTGCGGCGGGCCAGCGTGAGGGCAGGGCCGTCGCTGCCGCCAATCAACTCCACCACCACGTCGACATCGTCGCGGGCCGCGAGCTCGGCAGCATCATCCACCCAAGCGATGCCGTCGAGGGCCACGCCGCGATCCCGGCCACGGTCCCGCGCCGACACGGCGGTGACGACGATGGGCCGGCCGGCGCGGCGGGCGATCAGCTCGGCATTACCTGCCAGCACCTTGACCACCCCGGCGCCCACATTGCCCAGCCCGGCGATGCCGATCCGCAGTGCTTCGCTCATGGTTCAGGCCCCGGCCTTGGCGGCGGGCGTGTTCACCCCCATCGACTGCAGATATTTGCGGATGTTGCGGGCGGCCTGGCGCAGGCGCTGCTCATTCTCCACCAGCGCGATGCGCACGAAGCCTTCGCCATCCTCGCCATAGCCGACGCCCGGCGCCACCGCGACACCGGCATGGGTGAGCAGCTGCTTGGAGAATTCCAGGCTCCCGAGGTGCCGCAGCGCCGGCGGCAGCGGCGCCCAGGCGAACATGGAGGCGCGCGGCGGCGGGATGTCCCAGCCAGCGCGGCCAAAGCTTTCCACCAGCACGTCGCGGCGGCGATGATAAAGCTCGCGGTTCTGGGCCACAATGTCCTGCGGGCCGTTCAGCGCCGCCACGGCCGCCGCCTGGATCGGTGTGAAGGCGCCATAATCGAGATAGGATTTCACCCGGGTCAGCGCCGAGATCAGCGTCTTGTTGCCCACCGCAAAGCCGATGCGCCAGCCGGCCATCGAATAGGATTTGGACAGCGAGGTGAACTCGATCGCCACGTCCTTGGCGCCGGGCACCTGCAGGATCGACGGCGTGGGCTGGCCATCGAAATAGATTTCGGAATAGGCCAGATCCGAAAGCACCCAGATCTGGTGCTTCTTCGCGAACGCCACCACCCGCTCATAGAAGGCGAGGTCCGCCACTTCGGCGGTGGGATTGCTGGGATAGCCCATCACCAGCACGCTGGGCCGGGGGACCGTGAAGCGCACCGCGCGCTCCAGCGCCTCGAAATATTTCTCGTCCGGCGTCGTCGGCACGCTGCGGATCGTCGCTCCGGCAATGATGAAGCCGAACGTGTGGATGGGGTAGGAGGGGTTGGGCGCCAGCACCACGTCCCCCGGCGCGGTGATCGCCTGGGCGAGGTTGGCCAGCCCTTCCTTGGAGCCGAGCGTGACAACCACTTCCGTTTCCGGATCGAGATCGACCCCGAAGCGCCGCGCATAATAGGCCGATTGTGCCCGCCGGAGGCCGGGGATGCCGCGCGATGCGGAATAGCCATGGGCATCGGGCTTGGCCGCCACCTCGGCCAGCTTGGCAATCACGTGGGCGGGCGGCGGCAGATCGGGATTGCCCATGCCCAGGTCGATGATGTCCTCTCCGGAGGCGCGCGCCCGGGCCCGCATGGCGTTCACTTCCGCGATCACATAGGGCGGCAAGCGTTTGATGCGGTAGAATTCATCCTGCATGGGCATTTCCGATGGGCTGTTGGCGTTGCCTTAGGCAAGCGGTGGACAAAAGAAAAGCGGCGGAGGAACCAGTTTGTTCCGCCGCCGCCGGTGAAAGGCTCTGATGGGTGGTCGAGCCTCAGTTCGGTGGCGGCGTGGGGGCAGCCGCGGCGGCAGCTGCTGCTGCGCCGGCCATGCTGGCTGCATTGATGGCCGCGTGGGTCACGCCGATGGTCCTTCGTGCCGGCACGCTGCCGACGGTTGGCGGATAGCGCAATTGCGGTGCCGGCGCCAGCCTGTTGGAGATTGCGCTTGGCGCCTTGCCCGCGCCGGGGCAGATTACCGGCCATGACGAAAAGCCTGCCTGCCCTGATTGCCGAGGCGGTCAACGCCAGCGATCTGCCGGCAATCCGGCAGCTGTTCACCGATCATCCCGAGCAACTGCACGCCCAGACCTTCTTTGCCGGCCAGACCTGGCTGGGCTATGCCGCGCAAAAGGGGCAACTCGCCGTTGTCGAGACGCTCGCGGCGCTGGGTGCAGACATCAACCAGGGCGACCGCGAAGGCGCTCGGCCGATTGTGTCAGCTGCCAGATTCGGCCATGCCAACGTGGCTGGCTGGCTGCTGTCACAGGGCGCGCTGCTCGACACCGATGTCTCGGTCCGCAACCCGCTGTTCGGTGCCATCACCGGCCAGTCCCCGTCGATCGTGCGGATGCTGCTGGCGGCCGGTATCGATGCTGGCGTACGCTATCACGATACGTGGGCCGATCTCGACGCGCTGGCTTTCGCTCTGCTGCGCGGCGAGGCCGAATGTGCCGCTTTGATTGCCGATCACCTGTCTGCCGGAAACGTCGCGCTGCGCGTCCGCCTGCTTGCAGAAGCCGACACCATTGCCGAAACCAACGCCAACCCCAGGCGCCGCCGCCGTTGAGGACCCTGCCCATGTCGACCCCAGAACCCACCGATACCCCCAAGGATCTTGGCGCGCTTCAGGAACAGGCGCAGGCCAATTTCCAGAAGGCCACTGATCTGGTGGGCAAGGGCCAGCAGATGATGCTGGAGTTCTGGACGAAGGAGCATGGGGCCACCCCCATCGTGCCCGATCCGCTGGGCATGATGACGACCTGGACGCGGGCTTGGACGGCCATGCTCTCCGACCCCGCCAAGTTGATGGAGCAGCAACAGCGCTACATGCAGGATGCCGTTGCCCTGTGGCAGCGCTTCCTCACCCCCAGTGCCGAAAAGCCGGCCGTGAAGGACAAGCGCTTCACCGGCGACGCCTGGGCCGAAACGCCGGCCTTCGATTTCCTGCGCCAGTCCTACCTGCTCACCGCCAGCCACATCATGGAAGCCGCGCAGGGCATCGAGGGCATGGACGCCGCCGAGAAGGACAAGGCGCGCTTCCTCATCCGCCAGTTCGTTGATGCCATGAGCCCATCGAACTTCATGGCTACCAACCCGGAGGTGCTCACCGCCACCATCACCAGCGGCGGCTCCAACCTGTTGAAGGGCCTCGAACATCTGCTGGAAGACCTGCGCGCCGGCCGCATGAAGATGACCGACGAGAACGCCTTCGAAGTGGGCCGCAACGTCGCCATCACGCCGGGCAAGGTGGTGTTCCAGAACCGGCTGTTCCAGCTCATCCAGTATGCGCCGGCCACCGAAACCGTGTTCGCGGTGCCGCTGCTGATCTTCCCGCCGTGGATCAACAAGTTCTACATCCTCGACCTCACGGCCGAGAAAAGCTTCATCCGCTGGTGCGTCGCGCAAGGCCTCACCGTGTTTGTGGTGAGCTGGAAGAACGCCGACGAAAGCCTGGCCGACGCCACCATCGACACCTATGTCCAGGAAGGCATGTTCACCGCGCTGAAGGTGGTGAGGGAGATCTGCAAGGCCGACAGCGTCCACACCATCGGCTATTGCGTCGCCGGCACCACGCTGGCCGCCGCGCTCGCCGTGCTGGCGGCGAAGGGGGAGGCGGGGCAGGTGGCCAGCGCCACCTTCTTCACCGCGCAGGTCGATTTCTCCGACGCCGGGGAGTTGAAGCTGTTCGTCGATGACCCGAGCATCGAAACGGTCACGCGCATCACCGGGGACAAGCCGGTGCTCGACGGCCGCTACATGGCCAGCACCTTCAACCTGCTCAGGTCCAACGATCTGATCTGGAACTATGTGGTGAACAACTACATGCTGGGGAAGGATTATTTCCCCTTCGACCTGCTCTACTGGAACAGCGACGCCACCAACGTGCCGGCCCGCTGGCACCGCGAGTACATCAGCGAGATGTACCGCGACAACAAGCTGATCCAGCCCGGCGGGATGACCGTGTGCGGCGTGCCCGTGGACCTCTCCACCGTGAAAACCCCCAGCTACATCCAGGGCGGCAAGGAAGACCATATCGCGCCGGCCCGATCGGCCTTCAAGCTGACCAAGGCCTTCACCGGCGAAACCCGTTTCGTGCTGGCCGGCAGCGGGCACATCGCCGGCGTCGTCAACCCGCCGTCCTCCGGCAAATACCAATACTGGACCAACGATGCCGGCGCCGAAACCTTCGACGCCTTCGTGGCCGGCGCCAAGGAAACCAAGGGCAGCTGGTGGCCCGACTGGCTGGCCTGGCTCACGCCGCGCTCCGGGGACAAGGTGAAGGCCCGCGTGCCGGGTAAGGGCGCCTACAAGGCGATCGAGGACGCGCCGGGGGCCTATGTGAAAGAGCGGATCTGATGAGCGACTTCAAGGCAGCGATGCGTCGGATCATCACCGGCGATGATGCCGATGGCCGTTCGGTGATCATAATCGATGGGCCGCCCTCATCGAGCGCCGGCGAGGTGGATGTGGGCGGCCTGTTCGAGATCTGGGAAGATGCCGCCAGCGGGGCACTTGATCCCAAGGATCACGCCGATCTGGGCACCACCACCCCCGTCCTCGGCCCGCGACCGGGCAATGTCCAGGTGCGCTGGTTCGTCGTCACGCCGCAGCCCGAGGGCGTGCCCAAGGCGGCTCTCGATGCCGCCACCCGCGCCGCCTTTGCCACCGTGCACGGCGATCACCACATCATCGACCAAAGCCGCCACTCGGCCATGCACGAAACCCACTCGCTGGACATCATCTGCCTGTTGCAGGGCGATGTATCGCTGATCCTGGAAGGCACCGAGACCCGGGTAAAACCGGGGCAGGTCGTCATCCAGCGGGGCACCAACCACGCCTGGGTGGCGCATGGCGGCCCGGCGCTGCTGCTCGCGGTCCTGATCGACCGGGAATTGGTGCACTGATCCCTGTTCCGCAGCCGCCATCGCCCATTCCGTCACGGTGGCCGCATGCCCGACTGGACCAACAAGGCTGACGCCGACAGCTTCGACGCCTTCGTGGCCAGCGCGCACGAAACCAAGGGCAGCTGGTGGTCGGATTGGCTGGCCTGGGTCGCGCTGCGCTCGGGCGAGAAGGTGAAGGCCCGCGTGCCGGGGAAGGGACCCTAGAAGGCGATCGAGGACGCGCTGGGGGCCTATGTGAAGGAGCGGATTTGAGGGGGCAGTGTGCACCTACCGTCTTTTTGTTCGGTTGACGGTTTCCGGTCTAGGTCGCTTGTAATCCTTTGTGGAAGCCATTATTTTTCCCATGACATCATTTCCGTACCTCGTCGTTAGCTTCGCAAAGAAGGTTGGTTCAACTCCCTTAGTAAATGCAATGATGCCGGCTAATTTTACCGTCTGATCAACGTCGAGCTTGCCCCTGATAAAATGATCAATACCGGCTCTAATAAGCCGCTTTCGCGACCTACCAACAGAAATATTTCCATCGAGAGTGAGAATAAGTCCGGTTATATTTCTTTGATATCGTTTTGTTACCAGAACTGTCTTTTGCGAATTTAGTGCCAGTTTTGGGTGGCTCATACTGTTCATCGCGGCGCGGATAGCCTTGGGAACCTCTAGCAAATTTCCTGTCCTAGGCGCTGAGAATGTTAGGTCATCCGCATAGCGTGTGTAGACAATCTTATGACCCTCAAGCAACTTCGATAGCCGCTCGTCAAAGTCGTACATAAGAAGGTTGCTCACAATTGGCGACGAAGGTGCGCCTATGGATAGACGCAGTATACGCCCTCCCTTTGGGCGCCTGAACAATAATCTACCACTACGGACGGCATCTTCTTTAGAAAAAAGTCCAACCCTTAAGCAATACGAGATCCAAGCCTTCTCTGTAATTGACGGAAAAAAATCCTTGAAATCATACTTAAGAATAGGGCCCGCATCTGAGTGCGCTGACGCATTCTTGATAATCGACGAACCTGGAGAATACGCTGTTGCACTCGGATGTACCGGTAAAGATAACAAATACGCTCGTACGATGGCTCGCTGCGCCGCTTTAACTTCGGGTGCTGGCTGTGCGATCTCGCGCTTGCCACCGTTGCGTTTTGAAATTTGGTATACCTTATATCGCTCAGGTGCTGTCAATATGAGACGCACGACTTCGCGTTCACCTAAGTGCAGCTCATTCATAAGGAACGTGATGAGAGGGCTTGTCATATGCTCACCCTTCCTATGGCGGCCAGTCGATCTGGTTCGTTAATTTGCCAATGATCGCGGAATTCACTTCGCCTTCTGATCTTATCGCCTCGTTCGCTCAGAAACTTGAAGCTTGCTGCTTCGTTCAGGTCGCGGTTAGCGAAATGGAGACGGTCGAGTCCGCGCCTAGTATAGTCTGCCCATTTAAGTTGCTTGCAGCAAAACGATATTCTATCAAGATCCCTTTGCTGAATTGGTATCCTCAAAGCATCAAACATCAATATCAATTCGTCATCAGTCAAACAAATCGCTTCACGCAGCATGCCAACGTAAAGCTTACATAAGTGATTAAAATTACGACTATTAAATTTTGTATGCCCCTTGGCTTCATTCATTCTTCGGTTAAACGACGGCTTAACCAGTCTAATCAATTCGGATTGATTTATATCTGCAATGTGCGGCTTGTTGTAGTTTATTGAGCCTTCTACAATCGCATGGACTGAGTTTGGTTGAGTCCGAAGCAAACCTGCGAGAGGGCCTTGGTTTACGAACCCTGGATCGCCTAAATATGACTGCACAACCGCAACAAATAGTTTCGAACGAGTGAGTTCATTTGTGTAAAAACAGCCTAATTCGGTAAAGCTCCCGGGGCTCTCAGGAAATAATAATATTAGCTCGCAGATCGATGCGAGATCGATCTCGAACTCAACCAAGTCTGTATAAGGGCAATCTTTCTGAAAAAGTCGCCAATCTCTTCCGTCGTGATAGTAACATCGTCAGGTGATATTTCCAGGCCGCCACCCCTCAGAAAGGCGTCTCTGAATGATATAGGCCGATCGTTGGTAGCATCCGTAACACCGCCACAAACCAGGGGGTGTATCCCCCTTGCATACGTAGAACGGACGGTGTATATAATGGGGCATGACGAAGCCCCTCACCACCCGCGAGTTCTTCAAGCAGTTTCCGGATGACGAAACCTGCCTGAACCACCTGTTCGATGTTCGCTTTGGACAGGGCCACACCTGCCCCAAGTGCGAGCGCCCCTCGAACTGGTATCGTATCAAGGCAGAGCGGGCCTATTCGTGCCAGTGGTGCGGCCATCACCTGCACCCCACCGTAGGCACCCCTTTTGAACAGACGCGCACCCCGTTGCAGCTTTGGTTCTATGCCATCCACCTGTTCACCACCACGCGCCACGGCGTGAGTGCCAAGGAATTGCAGCGCCAGCTTGGCGTGACCTACAAGACGGCATGGCGCATTGGCCATGAAATCCGCCTGCACATGGCCGCCGTTGATGGCGAAGGCCCGATTGGCGGCCCTGGCACCGCTGTGGAGGTTGATGAAACGCTGATCGGCGGCGTGAAGAAGGGCAAGCACATGCGCGGCAGCGCCGGCAAGACGGTGGTTGTCGGGGCGCTGGAGCGCGATGGCAACTTGATCGCCAAGGTTGTTCCCAATCAGCGCCGTGCCACTCTCCAGCCCTTCGTGAAGGCCAATGTCGAGCCGGGCGGCGAGCTGCACACCGATGAACTCACCAGCTACGCCGGCCTGCACACGCAGGGCTATCGCCACATGACGGTAAACCACGGCGCGGGTGAATATGTCGGCTATCAGGGCGCGACCGTGAACGCGATTGAAAGCTTCTGGAGCCACCTCAAGCGGTCAATCGGCGGCACCCACACCAGCGTGAGCAGCAAACACCCTGAGCGCTACGTTAAGGAGTTCGAGTTCCGCTTCAATCGCCGGAACGCGCCGGCTTCGATGTTCGCTTCACTGACTTCGCAGTTTCCGTCAGACGGCGAGTGAGATCGGCGGCCTTGTCGGCATCGCCGGGCGCTTGGCCTTCCGCCTCGCGTTCGGCGATGAAGCCTTCAAGGTTGCCATCAGCGAGGGCCTTACGGAGTGTCGTCATGACGCGGGAACTCCGGCTCCAAGTTGAATACGGCAAACGTGATATCCAGCAGGATGAGCACGTAGAAGCATACGATCCAAAGCGCCAACGCATTCACGGCAAGCGCGCCAAAAGGCAAGGCCGCAAGCGGCTGCTTGGCCAAAACAGCTACGACCCCCACGGCAAAGAGGCCGATCAGCCACCAAGCCGCCTGCCTGATCTCGCGCCGGACGTTGGCTAAAAAAGGCTGCCCCCGGCGTTCCTCCAGTGCGTTCAAGCTCAAATGCAGCTGGGCCAGTGAGGCAAGGCTAATCGCCAGCACCACGCCAAGCACGTTGACAAGCTGTTCGTTCACAAACTTTGCCAGCAATTCGTTGCAATCGCCGATCCATGCCGGACGGAACCAGGCGCACGCCGCCAGCGCCAACGCAATGACTGCCAACGGAAAATAGGCGCGAATGTAGCTCACTTGAACAGTATAGCACCAAACTTCGCCCAAAGTGAAGGCCTATCTGTCGACATAACCTCATCTTCATCAAGATCGACCGCTAGAACTTCCTGCTCAGAATCATAAATGATTTTCTTTCCTTTCTTCAGTTTTGCTGTGCCACCGCCTTTCGATACGTAATCGATAGCGTCAACAATGTTTGGCTCCTCTAGCTTAAGCAGTCCGTTTTCATTGCGAAGGACAACATCAACGCGATGGGCGTTGTTATCCTCGCGCGCGCCCTTCAGGCTTTCGTTGAGCGATGATCGCAGTCGCAGAATGTTCGGAGTGACAAACTCGAAGGCAGCCGCCGTGATCTCATTCTTGTGACGACGCACCGCTTCCCAAAAGTCAGCTGGGTTTGAGACCACGCTGATCTCGATCCTCCAACCAGAGTCCGGGTTCATGGCGTTGATATGAGCCACAAGGGATTGAAGCACCGGCAAGGGAGAGCCAACGTCGCCCCTGTCTTGCATGGCTATCTTTTGGCCATCTTCATGCTGCCGGGTGTCCAGAAGGATGTTTGATGCGCGCCAGCCATTGATCTCCGCTTCTTGGAAACCCGCCTCTGGCGGTCCGTTAACGATCTCAACAAAACTCCGACCTATGCGGCCCACGACAATGGAACCATCTTCAAGCGGCGTTGCGCCCACGCTGACGTAAACGAAGCCGGTCTTGCGGTGGGTAAAGTCGATCCGCTGCCCAAAGACTTGCTCAAGATACGCCTGTCTGGAAAGCTCTGGGGGCAATTCGCCTAAGGCCTCTAGCAGGCCGGGCCGATCCTGGGACACCAAGAAGAGCCTAAGATATTGGTAGCGCATACCATCCCCATCTTATGACCCTGCGTCAAAGCTAGGCCACGCCGAGGCGATGAGTCAACTACCTATGCGAAGGGGATACACCCCCAAACCAGAATGTGCGGCTTCGGCGGGTAGACCCGGATGCTGACTACATCTATGTCACGACAGAAATCGTCAAGCATCCGGGCTGCTTACCTAAGCCCCGAACGGACGAAGTACTCGGCCGAGCGGAGCGGCCCCTGGGCGGCCGAGTACTTCGTCCGTTCGGGGCCGATAAAACTTACCAATCGATTTCGATCTGGCGAAACACCAGACCAGCCAATTTAATGGCCTACTCGCGTAAGCATCAGTTTTATCACTCGAACTATGTCAACGAGTCAATCGTCTGATGCGGTGCGGTGAGCAGAAATTTGACCGCTTTGATGGTAGGCTTGGCGCTGCAGTCACCGAGCCACTATGGCCCCGTGCCTTTGTCTAGCCATACGGCAATGCAATGGACGCTTGCCAGCGAGGTCCGCCGGAAAATAAGAATGGGTGCAGGGTCCTCGACCCTGCCCGCCGGAGGCCCCACTTCCTACTCCGCCGCTTCCAGCACCCGCTCCGCCACCGCAGCCGCCTTCCCAAACACCATCTCGTCCGTCACCGGGCCTTCCAGCAGTTCGCGGCGGTCGTAGGTGTAGTTGGCGGTCACCAGCCACGGGGCGCGGTTGCCGGAGCGGGGGAGGGCGTCGGCGCCGCGTTGGACGTAGCCGGAGGCGAGGTCCATGGCGAGGCGTTCCGGGTGGACGTCTGGCGCCGGGGTGGGGGTGGCGCTGTCCAGGCCTTCGCGGCGCATGTGGTTGATCAGCCGGCAGACATAATCGGCGATCAGGTCAGACCTCAGGGTCCAGCTGGCGTTGATGTAGCCGAAGCTCTGGAACAGATTGGGGAGACGCGAGAACATCATCCCCTTGTAGGCGAGGCTGTCGGCGATGCGGCGCGGTTCGCCGTCCACGCTGATGGCCATGCCGCCCAGCGATTCCAGTTTCAGGCCGGTGGCGGTGACGATGATGTCTGCCGGGAGCAATGCGCCAGAGGCGAGGCGGATGCCGCCGGGCTCGAACCGCTCGATCTGGTCGGTCGCGATGCTGGCGCTGCCGGCGGTGATGGCCCTGAACAGGTCTGCATCCGGCACCAGGCACAGCCGCTGGTCCCACGGGTTGTAGCCGGGGGTGAAGTGGGTTTCGAGGTCGTAATCGGCGGGCAGCAGTTTCGCGAGCCGCTTCAGCAGCGCGGCGCGCACCTTGCCGGGGTTCTCCCGCGTCTGGCGGTAGAACCACTGGCCGAAGCTGACATTCTTCCAGCGCACGATGTTGTAGGCCATCTGCGCCGGCAGCACCGCCTTCAGCAGGTTGGCAATGGCATCGGTTGAGGGGCGGGAGACCATCCAGGTCGGCGTGCGCTGCAGCATCGTCACATGCGCGGCGCGCTTGGCCAGTTCCGGCACCAGCGTGACGGCGGTGGCGCCCGAGCCGATGACGACGATGCGCTTGCCGGTGTAATCAAGGCCTTCCGGCCAGAATTGCGGGTGGATGATCTGGCCGGCAAAGTCCGCCTCGCCCGGCCAGGTCGGGCGGTGGCCCTGCGCGTAGTTGTAGTAACCGCTGCACATGTAGAGGAAGCGGGTGGTGAGCGTCTTCGGGCCCGCGGGGGTGCTGGCCGTCACCGTCCAGCGCGCGGCCTCGCTGTCCCAATCCGCCTTCGTCACCTTGTGGCCGAAGTGGATGTGCGGCGTGATGCCATGCTCGTCCGCCGTTTCGCGGATGTAGCTGCGAATGGAGGGGCCGTCGGCTATCGCCTTGGCAGACTTCCACGGCTTGAAGCGATAGCCGAGCGTGTACATGTCGGAGTCTGATCGGATGCCGGGATAGCGGAACAGGTCCCACGTGCCGCCGATGGCCTCACGCCCTTCCCAGATCTGCCAGCGCTCGCTCGGGCAGGCAGTTTTCAGATGCACGGCCGCGCCAATGCCGGACAGGCCGGCGCCCACGATCAGCACATCGGTATCAACGTCGCTCATGGCCCGAACGTAAGCGCGGCACCCCGCCGCTGCAATGCGGCCGATGTGCTAGCGGCGGGTGCCGCCGCCCGGAATGGTGGGCAGCTGGCGCGGCCGGTCACGGCGCGGCATCTGCGCCTGATAGGCCACCAGGCAATGCTCCCCGCAATAGGGGAAGCCGGGGTTGGCCGGCTTGCCGCAGAAGTGGAAATCGACATCGTCAGGATGGCCGATGGGCCACTTGCACACCTTGTCGTTGAGATCGAGCAGGGTGGTGCGGGTCTGCTTGCCGCCCTTGGCCGGGCGGGCCTGCGGCGCCACCGGGCGGGCGGCGGGCGCGTGCGGCGCCGGCATCGGGGCCTGGGGCGAAGCAGCGGCGGGTGCCGGCGCCGGGCTGGCCGGGGCAGCGGCGCGCGGCGGCGGGGCCGGGGCGGGCTGTGCGGCCGGTGCGTCGCCGGCCTTCACCGGCGACGGGCGGC
>NZ_WMHO01000379.1 GCF_010994245.1 Sandarakinorhabdus rubra | reverse complement strand
CCCGCGGCCACCGCTGCACCGGCCGAACCGGCGCCGCAGCCGGCATCGGCTGGCGGCGGCCTGTCGCCGCTGTTGTGGGGCAGCGCGCTGATCATCGCCACCCTCGCCTTCCTGTGGTGGCAGTGGCAATGACCGGCGCGGGCGACGACGACCTTTCCACGCTGGCCACCGCGCTGGACTGGCGGCAGGCAGGCCATGATGTCGCCATCGCGACGGTGATCAGCACCTGGGGTTCTGCACCGCGCCGGGTGGGCAGCCACCTTGCGGTGCGCGGCGACGGCGTGTTTGCCGGCAGCGTCTCAGGCGGCTGCGTCGAGGCCGACGTGATCCTGTCTGCCCAGGAGCTGATGGCCGCGGGCACCGGCCACGCGCTGCTGGAGTTCGGCGTTGCCGACGATGTCGCCTGGCGCGCTGGGCTGGCCTGCGGCGGCCGCATCGCCATACTGGTGCAGCGGCTGGCGGGCGACAGCCTGGCACCTGCGCTGGTGGAACACGTGCTTGCGGCCACCGCCGCCGGCACTGGCCTGACGCTGAGCAGCGATCCAGCCTCTGGCATCAGCGCCATTGGCGATGGCGGCCCGTTCGTGCGGGCCTATCCGCCGCCGCGCCGGCTCTTCATCATCGGCGCCGTGCACATCGCGCAGGCGCTGGTGCCGTTGGCCACCGGGCTGGGCATCGCCGCGACGGTGATTGATCCGCGCGGTCTGTTTGCGGCGGACGAGCGCTTTGCCGGGCTGGAGCTTGACCGGCGCTGGCCCGACGAGGCGCTGGCCGACCTCAAGCCCAATGCCGCCTCGGCGCTGGTTGCGCTGACCCATGATCCCAAGATCGATGACGTGGCGCTGGCCTGCGCGTTGCGCTCGCCGGCCTTCTACATCGCCGCGCTGGGCAGCCGGAAGAACCATGCCGCCCGGCTGGAACGGCTTTCTGACCAAGGGTTTGGCTCGGCCGATCTGGCGCGCATCCACGGCCCGGCGGGGCTGGCCATCGGCGCTGCCAACCCGGCCGAGATCGCGCTGTCGATCGCTGCCCAGATGACGGCGGCATGGCGCGGTGCGCTGGTCGCGCCGGCCGCGCCAGCATTTCAGGGCGCGGGGTGAAGTTCGGCCCGGTTCCGCTTGCCGAAGCCGAAGGGGCGATCCTGGCCCACGGCCTGGTGGCCGGCGGCGTGCGGCTGGCAAAGGGCCGGGTGCTG
>NZ_WMHO01000378.1 GCF_010994245.1 Sandarakinorhabdus rubra | reverse complement strand
CCCAGCGCGATGGCGCCATCCGGTGCCTGCGTGACCGCGCCGGGCGTGCCGGCCGACGGCACGAAGCCGAGGTTGAGATAGGCAGTGCCGCCGCCGCCGCCCACCGACTGGACGCCGGAGCCGGTGCCGCCGGCCCCGGCGACCACCTGGCTGCCGACCATGTTCATGGAGACGGCCACGCCGGCGCTGTCATCCGTGTCTTCGCTGCCGAGGCCAGCGATGATGCTTTCCAGCGGTGTGCCCGGCAGGCTGGTGATGCCTTCGAAATCAAGGGTCAGCGTGCCGCCGCCGCCGTTGACGCTCTGGACGGTCACTGCCTGCGCGTTGCGGCCCATCACCGTCACGCTGCCGTTCTGGTTCACGGTGGCAAGGCCGGCAACGCCGCCGCTGCCGCCGCCCACCGCGCCCAGCAGCGCGTTTATGCCGTTGCCGATCAGCGCGCCGCCGCCGGTGCCCAGGCTGATGCCCAGATTGGCGTCACCGCCGCCGCCGCCCACGCTCTGCGCGCGGATCCCGTCGGCACCGTCGCCGCGGGTGATGATGACGCCGGTGTTGGTCACTGTCACGTCGCCGGCATCGCCGCCGCCGCCGCCGGTGCCGCCGATGGCCACTGCCACAGATTGCTGGCCGTTCTTGCCGGCCGCCGCGCCCACCAGCACGAGTCCGCCGGTGCCGCCACCGCCGCCCACGCTCTGCGCGAAGATACCGTGCGCGTCCGCACCGCTGGTTTCGATGCGGCCGAGGTTGTTCACGGTGACATCGCCGGAATCATTGCCGGTGCCGCCGGCGCCGCCGATGGCGAGGCCCAGCGTGCCGGTGCCTTCGGTGCCGCCAACGCCGGTGATCGAGACGATCGACGAGCCGCGACCGCCGCCGCCGCCGACCGACTGGGCGAGGATGCCATAGGCCTTGCTGCCCGTGGTGATGATGCTGCCCGTGGCGCTGTTGGTGACCGACACATCGCCGGAAACGCCGCCGCTGCCGCCGCTGCCGCCGATGTTCAGCTTCATCTGGTTGGACTTGTTGGTGCCGCCACCGCCCAGCAGGATGTCGATGATGACGCCGGCGCTGCCGCCGCCGCCGCCAACGCTGGTGGCGACGATCCCGGCCGCGTCCGCGCCGGTGGTGCGGATGGTGCCGCTGTTGGAAACGGACACGTCACCGCCGACGCCGCCCGTGCCGCCGCTGCCGCCCACGTTGATGT
>NZ_WMHO01000377.1 GCF_010994245.1 Sandarakinorhabdus rubra | reverse complement strand
GGCGCTGGGCACGGCGCGGGGGCCGCGCAGCAACCGGTCCAGTGCCTCGGCGCCCACGGTCTGGCCGGGGTGGTGGACGGCGGCGCGTTCCACGAGGTTGCGCAGCTCGCGCACGTTGCCCGGCCAAGGCCACAGGCATAGTTGGTCGAGCGCGGCGCTGGTGAAGCGCACGTCGCTGCCCGATGCCCTGACGAAGTGCGCCACCAGCTCGGGGATATCACCCGGCCGCTCGGCCAGCGGCGGCATGGCGATGTGAATGACATCGAGCCGATAGAGGAGATCGGCGCGGAAGCGGCCATCGGCGATGGCGGCGTCCAGATCGACACTGGTCGCGGCGATCACCCGCACGTCAACCGCGATCGGCAGCATGCCGCCCACCCGTTCCACCACGCGGGTTTCCAGCGTGCGCAGCAGCTTGGCCTGCATGGCGGGCGCCATGTCGCCCAGTTCGTCGAGGAACAATGTGCCGCCATGCGCCGCCTCGAAGCGGCCGGCCCGGGCCTTCACGGCGCCGGTGAAGGCGCCCTGTTCATGGCCGAACAGTTCGGATTCCATCAGATCGGCCGGCACCGCGGCGCAGTTCATGGCAACGAACGGCCGCGCGGCGCGCCGGCCCTTCTGGTGCAGCAGCCGGGCCACCACGTCCTTGCCGCTGCCCGATGGCCCGGTGATCAACACCGAGGCATCGGCACTGGCGATCTTGTCCACCTCAGCCCGGATGGCGGCGATGGCCGGGCTGCTTCCCACCAATTCGGCAAGTCCGCCGGCCGCATTGCTGCGCACCGCACACTCCCTGCCATCGCCGCCCGGCCCCGCCGGTGAAGAACGCCTGGATACAACCCCCATCCGGCAAATCCTTAACGCAATGCTAATTTCCCCTGTCTGATCAACAGCTTGCGGCCGTGATCGACGTTTCTCTATCTAGGCGCTTGTCGGCGTGGTTAAGGGGTGGAATCTTCCAATCTGGTGGAAGCTCGCCTGACAAGTGCAAGATTCTTGGCCATTACGGAGACACAATGAGCGATTGTCGCATCCTGGCCCTCGGTGGGGAGTGGCCGCAGCGCGGGCCGGGCTGGCAATTGCTGCCCTTCGAGGGCGATCCGCTGGCCGTGGCGGCCGATGTCGCGCTACTGCCGGCCGATTCGGCGCTGGCGCCGGCGCTGCTCGACCGGCTGGCGCTGCCGCTGATCGTGGCCGTGGCGGACGG
>NZ_WMHO01000376.1 GCF_010994245.1 Sandarakinorhabdus rubra | reverse complement strand
TGGCCGATGCCTTCGCGCCGCGCGCCGGCGCCGGCCAGCCCACCATGGTGCTGGCCGAAGCCGGCACCGGCATCGGCAAGACGCTGGGCTATCTGGCGCCGGCCAGCCTGTGGGCCGAGGCCGCCGACGGCGCGGTGTGGGTGGCCACCTACACCAAGGCGCTGCAACGCCAGCTGGATGCCGAAACCCGTCGCATCTGGCCTGATGCCGATGAACGCCGCACTCGCGTGGTGGTGCGCAAGGGGCGGGAGAATTATCTGTGTCTCCTGAACCTCGAAGACGCGGTGCAGGGCGGTTTTGGCGGCCGCGCCGCCATCTTCGCGCGGCTGGCCGAGCGCTGGGCGGCCTACACGAAGGATGGCGACATGGTGGGGGGCGATCTGCCCGGCTGGCTGCCGCCACTGTTTGGCCGCGCCAGCTTTGCCGGCCTCACCGATCGGCGCGGCGAGTGCATCTATGCCGCCTGCCCGCATTATCGCAGTTGCTTCATCGAGCGGGCGACGCGAGCCTCGGCCCAGGCCAGCCTGGTGATCGCGAACCATGCGCTGGTGATGGTGAACGCCGCGCGCGGCCGGGCAGAGGGCGCCGGGCTGAACCGGCTGGTGTTTGACGAAGGCCACCACCTGTTCGACGCGGCCGACGCGACCTTTGCCGTGGCGCTCACCGGCCGCGAGGCGGTGGAGCTGAAGAACTGGCTGCTCGGCCCAGAACGCGCGGCCGGGCGCGGCCGGCGGCGGGGCCTGGCGGCGCGCCTCGCCGATGCCATCAGCTATGATGATGACGCGGCGCGCGCCGTCGAGCAGATTGCGGCGGCCGCTCGTGCCCTGCCGGCAGACGCCTGGTTGAACCGCGTTGCCGGCGATGAACCGGAGGGCCCGGTGGAAGCCTTGCTGGGCGCCGTCAGGGCCCAGGTGCTGGCGCGGGCCGAGGATGCGGACAGTGGCTATGGCCTCGAAACCGAGGTGGCCGATGTGCTGCCCCGGCTGGTGGAGGCCGCCGGCGCGGCCAGTGCCGCGCTTGCCCGGCTGGCGTTGCCGCTGGCCCAGCTGGAGGCGCGGCTGGCCCTGCTGCTCGATGATCCGCCGGACTGGCTGGACGGCGCGGCGCGGGCGCGGGTGGAGGGCGCGCGCAGTGGGCTGGTGCTGCGCGGCGCGCTGCTGGCGGCCTGGCAGCAATTGCTGGCGCGCCTTGGCGGCCCGGCCGATCCCGATTTCATCGACTG
>NZ_WMHO01000375.1 GCF_010994245.1 Sandarakinorhabdus rubra | reverse complement strand
GACACGCTGGCACAGCCGCCGCCCGATGCCGCCCGCCGTGCCACCGCCCGCCGCGGCACCGCCCTGCACCGGCTGTTCGAGGTGCTGCCCGATCTGGCGATTGCCGTTCGGGAGCGGGTGGCGCTCGACTGGTGCGCGCTGAACGTCCCCGATCTCGACAGCACCGAGATGGTGGCAACGGTGCTGGCCGTGCTGGACGATCCCGCCTTTGCCCCGGTGTTTGCGGCCGGCGCGCTGACCGAGGCGCCGGTGGCTGCCGTGGTCGGCGAGGCGGTGGTGGCCGGCAGCATCGACCGGCTGCTGGTGACCGATGAAGACGTGCTGGCGGTCGACTTCAAGACTGGCAGCCGGGTGCCGGCCAGCGTCGACGAGGTGCCGCCAGCGCACAGTGTCCAGATGGCGGCCTATGCCGCTGCGCTGGCGCAGGTGTTCCCCGGCCGGCGAGTGCGTGCGGCGCTGCTCTACACCGCCGGGCCGCGGCTGATCGAGCTGCCTGCCCATGTGCTCGGCGCATGGCAGCCCGGCTCCAGCTTGCAGGCGGGCGGGACAGCGCTTATCTCTCCGGCGTGACCCCCCGAATTGGAGTGTGCGCCATGACCAAGGCCGTGACCGATGCCAGCTTCCATGCCGATGTGATCAGTGCCGAAAAGCCGGTGCTGGTCGATTTCTGGGCCGAATGGTGCGGCCCCTGCCGCATGATCGCCCCGGCGCTGGAAGAACTGGATGCCGAACTCGACAGCGTCAATATCGTCAAGGTGAACATCGACGAGAACCCGGACGCGCCGGGCCGCTATGGCGTGATGTCGATCCCCACCATGATTCTGTTCAAGGGCGGCCAGCCGGTGGCCTCCATGGTCGGCGCCCGGCCCAAGGGTGACCTGAAGGCGTGGCTGGAAGGCGCTCTGGCGTAAAGCCGACGCGCTGGCTCAGGCCGGCATCACCACCTGCCCCAGTCGCGGGAAGTGGACGTGCAGCGTCACGCCGTCCACCTCGCGCGCGATGGTGATGCCGCTGGAATCGCAGCGCAGCAGGCGGCCGATGCTGGGCGCGTCCTTGGTGCCCTCCTGTGACACCGCCGCCATCGCGCCCGCGACATAGGGTGCGTCCACCCCGCCGCTGACGGGCGCTGGTGTGGAGCCGCGCGCCTGTGCCAGCGCATCATCGCCTGTCACCTCGCGCCGCCTGCCGTGCCCGAACGCGGCCATGCGCCCGAACCAGCCAGCCACCCCTGGCAT
>NZ_WMHO01000374.1 GCF_010994245.1 Sandarakinorhabdus rubra | reverse complement strand
TTCGGGCAGCATCAGCACCGCCGGCACCAATGCGCGCGGCATCTTCGCGCAGAGCGTGGGCGGCGGCGGCGGCGATGGCGGCTTCGGCGCTGGCCTAGCGGCGATCGGGGGCAGTTCGGCCGCCGGTGGCTCAGGCAGCAGCGTCACCGTCTCCAACAGCGGCGTCATCGAGACGTCGGGGCGGTCGGCCACCGGCATCCTGGCGCAGTCGATCGGTGGCGGTGGCGGCAATGCCGGCGCGGCCGGGTCGCTGACGCTCAGCATTGGCGGTCAGGGTCTTGGTGGTGGTGGCGGCGGTGCCGTCAGCGTCACCCACAGCGGCGCGATCAGCACCGGCTTCACCAACACCGGGGCGAACAACGGCCTCGGCGTCGATGCCTATGGGATTCTGGCGCAGTCGATCGGTGGCGGCGGCGGCAATGGCGGCAGCTCCGGCAGCCTCGGCGTGTTCGGCTCGGCCAGCATCGGTGGCACCGGGGGCGGGGGCGGCGCTGGCGGCGGCGTCACCCTGACGATGCAGCAGCGCACGATCAACACCGGCACCGGCACGTCGCTGGTCAATCCCAGCGTGGTGACCGGCGGAGCCAACGCCATCGGCATCCTGGCGCAATCGGTGGGCGGTGGCGGCGGCAATGGCGGCTTTGCCGTGGCCGGATCGGTTGGTCCGGGCATCGCCGGCAGCTTTGCCGTGGGCGGCGCGGGCGCCACCGGCGGTGCTGGCGGTCTGGTCACCCTCACCGGCAACGTCAATGTCGTCACCGATGGTAATGGCGCGCGTGCCATTCTTGCGCAGTCGGTTGGCGGCGGCGGCGGCAATGGCGGTCTTGCCGGATCGCTGGCGCTGTCGACCGGGGCCAGCTTCTCGGCCAGCATCGGCGGTGACGGCGGCGCGGCCGGCAATGGCGGCACTGTGACGGTCACCAGTGGCGGCAACATCAACACCGGCGGCCAGTTCGCCACCGGTTTCACCGCGCAGTCCATCGGCGGCGGGGGAGGCAACGGCGGCGTCTCGGTGTCGGTGGCGGGCTCGGCGGGCCTGGGCAATGCCTCGATCGCCGCCGGGTTCGGCGGCAAGGGTGCCAGCGGCGGCAGCGGCGGCACCGTGGTTGGCACCTATCAGGGCAGCATCGTCACTGGCGGCCAGTTTGCCACCGGCGCGCTCATCCAGTCGGTGGGCGGTGGCGGCGGTGCCGGCGGCTTCAACGTGTCGGCGGCGGTGTCGGCCGGCCTGGTGGGCGGCGTGG
>NZ_WMHO01000373.1 GCF_010994245.1 Sandarakinorhabdus rubra | reverse complement strand
GCCGGCCAGCACGGGCTCGCTGGGCACCTCGGGTTTCGTGCCCGGCGCCTCCATCGGGCGCGGCCAGGCGGTGATCGCCCGCTATGACGGCGCCAACGCCGTGGTGATCGCTGCGCCTGCCGACGTGCAGCGCCGGCTGGGCGAGGTGATCCGCCAGCTCGACGTGCGCCGCGAACAGGTGCTGGTCGAAGCGGTGATCGTCGAGATTTCCGATATCGCCGCCCAGCGGCTGGGCGTGCAGTTCCTGCTGTCAGGCACTGGGGGCAGCAACATCCCCTTCTCGGTCACCAACTTCTCCAACGCCGCGCCCAATCTGCTGGCGGTGGCTGGCGCCATCGCGGCGGAGAAGCGCTATGGCCAGGACAATGCCACCACGGTGCAGCTGCGCACGGCGGCGGTGAACAGTCTGTTGAATGCCAACGGCGGCCAGTTCGGCTTTGGCGGCGACATCGGCTCGGGCGCCGTGTTCGGCTTCGTGATCAATGCAGTGAAGGCCGATACCGCGTCCAACGTGCTGTCCACCCCGTCGGTCACCACGCTCGACAACCAGCCGGCACGTATCCTCGTTGGCCAGAACGTGCCCATTGCCACCGGCCAGGCCCTGTCGAACAATTTCGACAATGCCTTCCGCACCGTGCAGCGGCAGGACATCGGCATCGCGCTCGACGTGCGGCCGCAGATCAACGCCGGCGGCACCATCAAGCTGGCGCTGCGCCAGGAGGTGAGCAGCATCGCCAACGCCGTCGTCACCCAGAATGTGCCCGATCTCATCCTCAACAAGCGCGAGATCTCGACCACGGTGACGGTGGACGATGGCCAGATCATCGCGCTGGGCGGCCTCATCGACGAGAACGAGCGCCGCGCCATCGAGAAGGTGCCGCTGCTGGGTGACATCCCGCTGCTCGGCAATCTGTTCCGTTCGCGCTCGCGCAACCGCACCAAGACCAATCTGATGGTGTTCATCCGCCCGACCATCATCCGCAGCGCCGCCGACGCTGCCGCCATCGCCGGCCAGCGTTACCAATATGTCCGCGCCGAACAGGCCCGGCGCGAGGGCAGCGCCGAGACCAGTCTCGACGCGCTGGTGCGCGATTATCTGGGCACCACCCCGCCCGGCGCCCCCCCTGCTGCTCCGGCCTCGCCTGCCGCGCCGCCAAAGCCATGACGGCGCCGGCCCTCAGCTACGGTTTCGCCAAGGCCAGCGGCGTGGTGGTCACCGCCATCGGCGACGTGGCCGAGGTGGCG
>NZ_WMHO01000372.1 GCF_010994245.1 Sandarakinorhabdus rubra | reverse complement strand
GGGCGGCGAGCGCGATGCGGGCCGCCACGTCGTCGGGCGCGCTGATCCGGATGCGGGTGCCGTCCTCGGCGCTGGCATCGCCGCCCAGCGTCGTGGTGATGGCATCGGCCACGGCGCGCGCGGCGGAAAAATCCGGGTCGTTGAGATCAAGCCAGAGGGGGCCAGAGTTGGCAAAGGGCGAGGGCACGGCGCGTTCGACGATGGCACCTGCCGGCACCCGGCCGGTGGCCGGCGTGCCCACCACGATGCGGCTGCCGTCACGCCCTTCCGCGCCAAAGCCGCCCACCGCGAGGCTGCCTTGCGCCAGCGCATAGATCTCGCCATCGGCGCCCTGCAGCGCGGTCAAGAGCAGCGTGCCGCCGCGTAAGGATTTGGCCTGGCCCAGCGCTGCCACCGTCACGTCCAGCCGCTGGCCGGGCTTGGCAAAGGCCGGCAGTTCGGCCGTCACCATCACGGCGGCGGCGTTCCTGAGCTGGGGGTTGACGCCCGGCGGCAGCAGCACGCCTAGCCGCGCCGTCGCCGATTTCAGCGACTGGATGGTGAACTCCAGATTCTGGTCGCCGCTGCCGGTGAGGCCGACCACGATGCCATAGCCGGTGAGCGCGTTGGCGCGCACGCCGGCAAAGCGCGCGATGTCCTTCACGCGTTCGGCGCTCGCGGGGGCCGCCAGCAGCAGCAGCAGGGCAAGCAGCCACCTCACAGCGGAGAAATCTTCGCAAAGAAGCGCGCCAGCCAGCCCTGGCGGCTGTTGTCCGCCACCTGGCCGGTGCCGCCGAAGCGGATGCGGGCATCGGCCACGCGGGTGGACGGCACGCTGTTGTCGAAACCGAGATCATCGACACGGATCAGCCCGGTCAGTTGCAGATGCTCCTCGCCGCGGTTCAGCAACAGGCGCTTCTCGCCGGCCACCCGCAGCACGCCGCCGGGCAGCACTTCGGCCACCGTCACGGTTAGCTCACCGAACAGTTCGTTGTTCTGCTGCGCCGCGCCGCTGCCGGTGAACCCTTGCGTGCTGCCGCCTTGCAGCGCGCCCTCGGCCAGCCGGGTGAAGGGGAAGATCTGCGGCATGCGAAAGGCCGTGTCGCTGTCGCGGCTGCTGTCGGCACTGGCGGACTTGGCGGCACGGGTGCGCTCCACTAGCCGGATGGTGACGAGATCGCCTACCCGCCGCGCCCGCCGATCGCTGACCAGGCCGGAAAAGCGTTGCGCGTCGAACAGGCTGCCGGTGGCTACGGGCGCCGGCACCGGCGCCGCCGGCAGCGTGGGCGGCAACGGCCGCAGCTTCG
>NZ_WMHO01000371.1 GCF_010994245.1 Sandarakinorhabdus rubra | reverse complement strand
CTATGCACTGGCTGGCGAGCTTGGGCAGGCCGGGTTGGGCTGGTGCCTCGCCCAGCATCGCTTCACCCGCTATCGCCGCGCCGAACCGCAGGGCCCGCGCGTGCTCACCACCACCAGCCTGGCCGCCATTCCGGCCGCCGTCGCCGAGGCCGAGGCCATGGCCCTGGTGCGCGACCTTGTCGACACGCCGGCCAGTGACATGGGGCCAGGGGCGCTGGCGCAGGCCGTGGTGGACGTGGCCCGCCCGTTCGGCGCCCAGGTGACGGTGGTGAAGGGCGAGGCGCTCATTGACCAGAATTATCCCGCCATCCACGCGGTCGGCCGTGCCGCTGCCGAGCCGCCGCGCCTGATCAGCTTGGAATGGGGCGATGCCAGCCTCCCGCGCGTCGCCATCATCGGCAAGGGCATCACCTTCGATTCGGGCGGGCTGAACATCAAGCCGACGAGCGGCATGGCGCTGATGAAGAAGGACATGGGCGGCGCCGCCCACGCACTGGCGCTGGCCGGGCTGGTGATGCGGGCCGGGCTCAGGGTGCGCCTGCACCTCGTCATCCCGGCGGCGGAGAATGCCATTTCCGGCAACGCGCTGCGGCCCGGTGACGTGATCGCGACCCGCGCCGGCAAGACGGTGGAGATCACCAACACCGATGCCGAAGGCCGGCTGGTGCTGGCGGATGCGCTGGGGCTGGCCGTGGAAAAGGCACCGGCGCTGATCCTCGATTTTGCAACCCTCACCGGCGCGGCCCGCGTGGCGCTGGGGCCGCAGTTGCCGGCGCTGTTCGCCAATGACGATGCGTTGGCCGCCGAACTGCTGGCCGCCAGCGCCCAGGCGCACGATCCGCTGTGGCGGCTGCCGCTGTGGTCGCCCTATCAGGATCTCCTGAAATCCGGCATCGCCGACATGGTGAACAGCGCCGATGGCGGCTTTGCCGGCGCCATCACCGCGGCGCTGTTTCTCGAGCGCTTCGTGCCCGGCCAGATCCCGTGGGCGCATTTCGACACCTTTGCGTGGAACAATGTCGCCCGCCCCGGCCGGCCAAAGGGCGGCGAGGCGCTGGGGCTCAGAGCGGCCTGGGCGCTGCTCAGGAGCCGCTATTCATGAGCTGGGTGCTGAGGGGGCCGGCGCAGCGGTTCGAGCCGCGCGAATGGTTTGCCGGGCCGGACGTGGTGGAACTGGCGCTGGCCGGCGACATCGGCGCGGTGCGTTATGTCGAGCCACGCGCGCTGGCCTGCACGGCCACGCGCGCGATGCTGCGCCGCGAACCGTCGCCCACGGCCGAGGCGGTGAG
>NZ_WMHO01000370.1 GCF_010994245.1 Sandarakinorhabdus rubra | reverse complement strand
GCCCGATGCCGCCGATGCGGGCATTGCGGGCGACGAGGATGACGACGACGACAGCGGCGGCGCGCCGTTGGCTGGCGAAATCGCCATGGCCCACCGCATCGCCGACAGCATCGCCGGCTGGCTGGGGGATGCCGATCCGCTGATCCTGCCCACCTCCGGGCGGCGGGCGGCCCCCCAGGACGTGCTGGTGCTGGTGCGGGTGCGCGGGCGCCTGATGAACGCGCTGGTGGCGGCGCTGCATGCGCGCGGCGTGCCGGTGGCCGGGGTGGACCGATTGAACCTGTCGGAACCGTTGGCGGTGGCCGATCTGATCGCGCTGGTGAAGTTTGCCCTGCAGCCAGGTGATGACCTGACGCTGGCCGCGCTGCTGGTCTCGCCGCTGTGTGGCCTCGATCACGACAGGCTCACCGAACTTGCCGCCGGCCGCACCGGCAGCCTGTGGGCGGCAGTGGAAGCCAGCGATGCGGCCGATGTCGTCGCCGCCCGCGCCACGCTCGCCGAGGTGCTGCGCCTGGGAGCGGACGTGTCGCCCTATCGCTTTCTCGAAGCCATATTGTCGGGGCCGCTCGAAGGCCGGCGCAAGCTGCTGGCGCGGCTGGGCGAAGAGGCGCGCGATGCCATCGACAGCGTGCTCGACCAGGCGCTGGCCTGCGAGGCGGCCGGTGCAGCCAGCCTTCAGGCCTTCCTGGTGTGGATGGCGGCCGAGGCACTGGAGGTGAAGCGCGATCCTGATGCGCCGCTGGATGCCGTGCGGCTGATGACCGTCCACGGTGCCAAGGGGCTGGAGGCGCCGATCGTCATCCTCGCCGACGCCTGCAAGGAGGCGCGCAGCGAGCGCGGCCCGGTGCTGCAACGCTTCGACAACGGCCCGGACCTGCCGCTGTGGCTGCCGCCCGGTCTGGTGGCGCCGCCGCCTTCGATTGCCGGCGCGCTGGCCGACCGCGACCGGAGCGCTGCTGCGGAACATCGTCGGCTGCTCTATGTCGCACTCACCCGCCCGCGCGAGCTGCTGTTCATCGGCGGCGCCACCAAGCCCACCAAGGACCGTATCGTGCCGGCGTCGAGCTGGTATGCCTTGGTGGAGGATGCGCTGGCTGGCTGGAACCTGCCGGAAGACGCCGATCCGGTGTGGGGCACGGTCCGCCGCCATGACAGCGGCACGCCGGCGCCGCTGGCCGAAGCGGTGGTAACGCCTGCGCCGGACCGCCAGCAGATCGAACCGTGGTGGCTGCGCCCGGCGCCGGTGGAAGCGCGCCCGCCGCGCCCGCTCAGCCCGTCGACGCTGGTGGCCGACACG
>NZ_WMHO01000037.1 GCF_010994245.1 Sandarakinorhabdus rubra | reverse complement strand
AGGAGATCGGGGGCCTGGGCGCGGGCATGGCCGATCAGGGCGGCGCGGCCCGAGGCCGGGCGCTCGCCGGCGCTGCGGATGACATCATAGACCAGGTCGCGCACGGCCCGCCGGTCCTTGGAGCCCGCGTAGCGCCGGCTGGCGAAATAGCGCTGGAACACGGTATCGGCCGCCGGTCCGGCATCGCGCGCCGCGATGATCACCGCATCCAGTATCTCGATGGCCGCAGCCACGCGGGCGGCAGGCGTCATCTCACCCGCCGGTCGGGTAGTTGGGCGCCTCGCGGGTGATGGTCACGTCGTGGACATGGCTTTCCTTGAGGCCGGCATTGGTGATGCGGATGAACTCGGCGCGTTCGCGGAACTGCGCCAGCGTGGCTGCGCCGGTATAGCCCATCGCCGCCTTCACCCCGCCCACCAGCTGGTGCAGCACGTTCGCGGCCGGCCCCTTGTAGGGCACCTGCCCCTCGATGCCTTCCGGCACCAGCTTCAGCTGGTCCTTGATGTCCTGTTGGAAATAGCGATCGGCCGAGCCGCGCGCCATGGCGCCCACGCTGCCCATGCCGCGATAGCTCTTGTAGGTGCGGCCCTGCCACAGGAAGGTCTCGCCCGGCGCCTCCTCGGTACCGGCGAGCAGGCTGCCCACCATCACCGCGCTCGCCCCGGCGGCCAGCGCCTTGGCGACATCGCCACTGGTGCGCAGGCCGCCATCGGCGATCACCGGGATATCGTGCCGCCAGGCGGCTTCGGCGGTGTCGATCACTGCGGTCAGCTGCGGCACACCCACGCCGGCGACCACGCGGGTGGTGCAGATGGAGCCGGGCCCGATGCCCACCTTGATGCCATCGGCGCCGGCATCGATCAGCGCCAGCGCCGCATCGGCGGTGGCGACATTGCCGGCAATCACTTGCGCTGCATTGCTGTGCTTCTTGATGCGGGCAACAGCCTCGGCAACGCGGTCGCTGTGGCCGTGGGCGGTGTCCACCACGATCAGATCGACCTCGGCATCCAGCAATGCCTCGGTGCGCTCGAAGCCGGCATCGCCCACGGTGGTGGCCGCCGCGACGCGCAGGCGCCCGGCGGCATCCTTGGTGGCATCGGGATGGTTCACCGCGCGCACGATGTCCTTCATGGTGATGAGGCCGATGCAGTGGTTGTCGTCATCGACCACGATCAGCTTCTCGATGCGGCGATTGTGCAGCAGGCGCCGCGCCTCGGCCTCGGTGACGCCGGGACGCACCGTCACCAGATTCTCGCGCGTCATCAGCTCGGCGATTGGCTGGGCATCATTTTCGGCGAAGCGCAGATCGCGGTTGGTGACGATGCCCACCAGCCTGCCCGGAGCGCCATCGGCACCGACCCGCTCCACCACGGGAAAGCCGGAAATGCCGTGCTGCGCCATCAGCGCGCGCGCATCACCCAGCGTCTGGTCGGGCGTCAGGGTCACCGGGTTGACCACCATGCCGCTTTCGAAGCGCTTGACCTGGCGAACGGCAAGCGACTGTTCGGCGATCGAGAGGTTGCGGTGCAGCACACCGATACCGCCCAGCTGCGCCATGGTGATTGCCATGTCGGCTTCCGTCACCGTGTCCATCGCCGCCGACAGCACCGGAATGGCGAGGCGAATGCCCCGGGTGATGCGGGTGCTGGTATCGGCCATGCTGGGCATGACCGCCGAGGCGGCCGGCACCAGCAGGACGTCGTCAAAGGTCAGCCCCAGCCTCGGTTCCTTTATGCGGGACGACATCGGCGGGCGACTCCTTGGCAGTGGCGGGGGTGGGCTTCCATAGGAGCGATGCGGGCTTCTGAAAAGAGTGCGCCGCGCGGGGGACTGTCCCCCACGCGGCGCACCCGGACTGTTGCAGCGCCGTTCCGGCTCAGGCGCCGACGATCACACCATAGAATTGCGCGATGGCGGCGCGCGGGCCAGGCTTCACGGCATCGAACGCCGCCTTGGCGCCGGCCTTGTCACCCATCTTCAGGAGGGTGGCGCCAAGGCGCAGGTTCACCGTGTCCTGATCAACCGCGGCATTGCCCTGCAGCTTCTTGTAATAGCCCACCGCCTTGTCGTTCTGGCCCAGGTTGGCCAGCGTGTCGGCCACCACCAGCGCCAGGCGCGGGCTGGTGCCGGCGTCCTTCTCGAGCGCGGCCAGGCCGGCCTTGCTCTCGGCGTTCTTCGTGGTGACGATGGTCACGAACTCCTTGATGTTGGGCTTGGCCGGGTCCACCAGCTTCTTGGCGATGGCCTCCTTCAGCACCGTGTCGGCTTCGTTGGGCATCCCGCGATCGATGGCCGCATCGGCATATTCCAGATAGTTGTTCGACGTCGCCATGGCGCCGGCCGACCACATCAGGCGACCCCAGTCGATCAACAGGTTGTTGTCCATGTTGCCGCCGCGCTGCTTCACGATCTCGATCGCCTTGTTGAAATTGTCGGGCGTCGGATAGGCCTTCACCCACGACAGCAGCGAGGGCATCAGCTTGTCGTCCAGCTTGCCGTCCATCACCGCCTGGGCGCGGAAGGCATACCAGCTCGAGTCCCCCTTCTGGCCGGCGGCCTCGCGGGTATCGATCGCCTTGGTCAGCAGCGCCACCACCTGCGGGCGGGCGCCCATGGCAGCATAGGTGCTGGCCGCCTGCACGGTGATGTCGACATCATCGGGCTTCTGCGACAGGTAGAAATCAAACCACTTGATCGCCTTCTGATAATCCTTGCGGTTGGCCGCCAGGCCGGCGACGAACTTGGAGAAGGTGGTCTTTTCCTCGATGCTGATGCTGGGCGCCTCGACCGCTTCGGTCAGCCCCTCTTCCAGCTTGGCATTGTCCTTCACGGTCTGGGCCGAGAACAGCTTCAGCTTGGCGAGAATCAGCGCGTCGTCGGCTTCCGCGCGCGGCACGTCCTTGGCGGCATCCAGCCTGGCCAGCGCGCCGGCATGATCACCAGCGGTCTGCAGCTTCTGGACTTCCACGACCACGGCCAGCACCGGCTTCGACAGCTTGGGCGGCTTGGGCTTTTCCTGCTTCTGGGCCAGGGCGGGACCAGCGGTCCCCAAGGTGGTACCGGTCATCAGCGCCAGCGCCACTGCTGCAGCTGCAAACCTCATGTCATTCTCCCTCAGGCATGTGATCGTTCTTGCCACGATGGGCTAAGCCGTCACCTGTGCTCCGTCAACTACCGGCCGCGCGGCTGCGCCACCGTTCTGCCGCTGCCAATGCCAGCACCAACATGAATAATAGGTGAGTTTGTGCTGCCGCGCTTGCCCTTGGCGAACGGGACGTGAACAGTGGTCGGGCCAATGCCCTCACTTGTCGCTTCGCTGCCGCTGGCCGGCCTGCCCCTGCGCTTTCGCCTGCCGATGGCGGCCGCGCTGATGGCCGGGCTGGCATGGCTACTGCTGGAACCCGTCCTCGCCGGCCCGGTGGCGGTGGCCGTGAAGGGTAGCGGCGTGGCGCTGATCGCGTTGGCGGCGCTGCAGCTGCCGGCCAGCGGCGCACGCTGGCTTGCGACCATCATGGCCCTGGGCGCCGCGGGCGACATGCTGCTGGAGGTGAAGGGCCTGTTCATCGCCGGCGCCGCCTGTTTCGCGCTGGGCCATGTCGCGGCAATGCTCTTCTACGCCCGGCATCGGCGCGGCACTTCGGCGATGGACCGGCTGCTGGCTGCCGCCATGGTGGGCTATGGCCTTGTCATGCCGCCGCTCATCTCGCCCGTGGCGGTGCCCTATGGCCTCGCCATGGTCTATGCCGTGCTCTTAACCGGCATGGCCGCCAGCCTTTGGCTCAGCCGCTTTCCAAAGCTGGCGCTGGCCGGCGCGCTTGGCTTCGTGCTGTCCGACACGCTGCTGGTCTATCGCATGGGCGGCGGTGCGCTGATCGGCGGCGCGGCCGACAGCGCGCTGGTGTGGATCCTCTATTTTGCCGGGCAATGGCTGATCGCGCTGGGCGTGGCGCGCGGGCTCCTCGCCCGGCAGGCGCACGGTTAGGCGTCGGCAGGGGTTTCCGCTTCATCCTCGCCATCGGCCGGGATCAGCGCGGCTGAGACGACATGCTCATCATCCGCCACCTTGAACAGCGTCACGCCGTTGGTGGCGCGGCCCATGATGCGGATGTCGGCGGCGCGGATGCGGATCAGCTTGGCCTGATCGGTCACCAGCATGATGTCGTCGTCGTCATGGGCGGTGAAGCTGGCCACGACGTCACCGTTGCGGTCGCTTTCGGCGATGTTGCGGATGCCCTGCCCGCCGCGGCCCGACTGGCGATATTCAAACGCCGATGACCGCTTGCCATAGCCGTTCGCGGTGATGGTGAGGATGAACTCCTCGGCCGCTGCAAATTCGGCCATGCGGGTGGCAGAGAGCACGGCCTCTCCAGGGTCGGCCTTCCACGGCGCCGCCTTCAGATAATCCTCGCGCTGTTCGGTGGTGGCCTCGAAGCCCTTCAATATGGCCATGGACACCACTTCATCGCCCTTGCCCAGCAACATGCCGCGCACGCCGGTGGAGGTCCGCGACACGAACTCGCGCACATCATCGACCGGGAAGCGGATCGCCTTACCGCTCCTGGCCGCCAGGAACACATCATCGGCGGCGTCGCACAGCGCCACGCCGATCAGCCGGTCATCGTCTCCGTCCTCGAAGCGGATGGCCAGCTTGCCGGCTGTCGGCACGTTGGTGAAGGCATCCATGGCGTTGCGGCGCACGCTGCCATGTGCCGTGGCGAACATCACGTTCAGCCGGCCCCATTCGGCCTCGTCCTCCGGCAGGGCCAGGGTCGTGATGATCGTCTCGCCCTCGGCCAGCGGCAGCAGGTTGTTGATCGGCTTGCCCTTGGCCTGCGGAGAGCCCTGCGGCAGGCGCCAGACCTTCAGGCGATAGACCTTGCCGGCGGTGGAGAAGAACAGCACCGGATTGTGGGTGGAGGTGACGAACAGCGTCGTCACCGCATCCTCGTCCTTGGTGCCCATGGCGTTGCGGCCCTTGCCGCCGCGGTTCTGGGCGCGATATTCGGCCAGTGCCACCCGCTTGATCCAGCCATCGCGGGTCACGGTCACCACCATGTCCTCGCGCTCGATCAGGTCCTCGTCCTCGATGTCGTCATGGACGGTCAGGATCTCGGTGCGCCGCTTCGACTGGAATTCATCCGACACCGCGTCCAGTTCGGCGCGCAGCACGGTGCGCAGCCGCACGCGCGACGTGAGGATGTCGAGCAGATCGGCGATGCTGTCGGCCAGTTCCCTGAGCTCGCTGCCGATCTCGTCGCGGCCGAGCGCGGTGAGCTTCTGCAGCCTCAAGTCAAGGATGGCACGGACCTGGGCTTCCGACAGGCGGATGGTCGGGCTGTCCACATCCACCGTACCGGCTTCGACCAACGCCAGATAGGGGCGGATTTCGGCCGCCTCCCAATCCCGCGCCATCAGCGTCTCGCGCGCTTCGGCAGGGCTGGCGCTGGCGCGGATGATGCGCACCACCTCGTCGAGATTGCTGACCGCGATGACGAGGCCGATCAACAGGTGCGCCCGCTCGCGCGCCTTCATCAACTCGTGCTTGGAGCGGCGGGTGATTACCTGCTCGCGGAACTCGACGAAGGCCTGGAGAATGTCCTTCAGGCCCATCAGCTCCGGCCGGCCGCCCCTGATGGCCAGCATGTTGATGGCGAAGCTCTGCTGCGCCGGGGTGTGGCGCCACAGTTGGTTCAGAACCACCTCGGGCGTTGCATCGCGCTTCAGATCGAGGACGATGCGCACGCCTTCGCGGTTCGATTCGTCGCGCAGGTCGGACACGCCCTCGATGCGCTTGTCCTTGACGGCTTCGGCGATCTTCTCGACGAGCGCATTCTTGCCCTGCTGGAACGGGATTTCGGTCAGCACCACCGCCCGCTTGTCGCCGCGCCCTTCCTCGACAACATGGCGCGAGCGGATGCGGATGGAACCGCGGCCGGTCTCGTAAGCGGCCTTCAGCTGCGTGGTGCCCAGGATCAGGCCACCCGTCGGGAAATCCGGGGCCGGCACGTGCGCCATCAGACCTTCGGTGTCGATCAGCGGGTTGTCGAGGAAGGCGCGCACCGCGTCGACCACCTCGCCCAGATTGTGCGGCGGGATGTTGGTCGCCATGCCCACGGCAATGCCGCCGGCGCCATTGACCAGCAGGTTGGGAAAACGCGCCGGCAGCACAGACGGTTCGTTTTCCGAGCCGTCATAGTTGGGGACGAAATCGACCGTGTCCTTGTCGATGTCGGCAAGCAGCGCGTCGGCGGACTTGGCCAGCCGGGCCTCGGTATAGCGCATGGCGGCCGGGGCATCCGGGTCCATTGAACCGAAATTGCCCTGGCCGTCGATGAGCGGCAGCCGCATCGACCAGTCCTGCGTCATGCGCGCCAGCGCGTCATAGATCGCGCTGTCGCCATGCGGGTGATATTTGCCCATCACGTCGCCGACGATACGGGCGGATTTGCGATAAGGCTTGTTGTGGGTGAAGCCGTTCTCGTGGCTGCCCCACAGGATGCGGCGGTGCACCGGTTTCAGCCCGTCCCGCACATCCGGCAGGGCGCGCGAAACGATCACCGACATGGCATAATCAAGAAAACTCGTCCGCATCTCCGTGACGATGGAGATCGGCTGGATGTCGGGTGTCCCGGCAGGCGGTTGAGTTGTTGATTCCATTGCGCTTTTCTTGGCTCTCTCAGGCGGGCTTCAGCTGCCCATCCCGATTAGGAGAAAGTGCGCTCAAAGGCCAGTGGAAAGGGTGAAAACCCCTCTTTGGTCCTGCTGCCGGTTTACTCCGCCGCGATCCCCATATTCGGCACCTGCACAAAGCCCTTCCGCTTTGCGATCCGTGCTTCGATCTCGGGGCGGAAGTGGCGGATCAGGCCCTGGATCGGCCAGGCGGCGGCGTCGCCCAGCGCACAGATGGTGTGGCCTTCCACCTGCGTCGTCACTTCCAGCAACAGGTCGATCTCGTGCGGCTCGGCATCGCCGGTGACGAGCCGCTCCATCACCCGCCACATCCACCCCGTGCCTTCCCGGCAGGGCGTGCACTGGCCGCAGCTTTCATGCTTGTAGAAGTAGGACAGCCGGGCAATGGCGCGCACGATATCGGTGGACTTGTCCATCACGATCACTGCCGCCGTGCCGAGGCCGGACTTCAGGTCACGCAGGCCGTCGAAGTCCATCGGCGCGTCGAGGATCTGGTGCGCCGGCACCAGCGGCACCGAGGAGCCGCCGGGGATGACGGCCAGCAGATTGTCCCACCCGCCGCGAATGCCGCCGCAATGCGCGTCGATCAGCTCGCGGAACGGCAGGCCCATCGCCTCTTCCACCACGCACGGGCGGTTCACATGGCCACTGATCTGGAAGAGCTTGGTGCCTTCATTCTTGGGCCGGCCGATGGCAGCAAACCACTCCGGCGAGCGCCGCAGGATGGTCGGCACCACCGCAATGCTCTCGACATTGTTGACCGTCGTCGGGTTGCCATAGAGGCCGGCGCCGGCCGGGAACGGCGGCTTCAGGCGCGGCTGGCCCTTCTTGCCCTCCAGGCTCTCGATCATCGCGGTTTCTTCGCCGCAGATATAGGCGCCGCCACCACGATGCACGATCACGTCGAAGTCATAGCCAGAACCGCAGGCGTTCCTGCCGATCAGGCCGGCGACATAGGCTTCCTGCACCGCCGTCATCAGCACCTTGGCCTCGGCGATATACTCGCCGCGGATATAGATGAAGGCGGCGCGCGCCCGCATGGCAAAGCCGGCAATCAGCGCGCCTTCAATCAGCTTGTGCGGATCGTGGCGGATGATCTCGCGGTCCTTGCAGCTGCCGGGCTCGGATTCATCGGCGTTGACGACGAGATAGGACGGCCGGTCCGGGTTCGGCGTCTTGGGCATGAAGCTCCACTTCATACCGGTCGGGAAGCCCGCGCCGCCGCGCCCCCTCAATCCGCTGGCCTTGATGGCATCGATGATGGCATCCGGGCCGGGTTCGAGAAGCGCCCTGGTGTCGGCCCAGTCGCCCCGCTTGCGAGCAGCCTCGAGGGTCCACGGCTGGAAGCCATAGAGATTGGTGAAGATGCGATCCTTGTCGGCCAGCATCACACCATCTCCTGCAAGGTCGTCGGGCCGCCTTCGGGACAGGAGGCCGTGCGCCCGATCTGGCTGCCCACTTGTGGAGCCTCGCCGCGCGCCAGCATCTCGAGGATGGCGGTCATGCTGTCGTAGGTCAGATCTTCGTAGTTGTGGTCGTTGATCTGCACCATCGGCGCATTGGCGCAGGCGCCCAGGCATTCGACCTCGGTCAGGGTGAACAGACCGTCCGCCGTCGTGGCGCCCTTGGCCATCCCCTTGTCCTTGCAGGCCTTGATGATGTCATCACTGCCGCGCAGCATGCACGGCGTGGTGCCGCACACCTGCACATGGAAGCGCCCGATCGGCTTCAGATTGTACATGGTGTAGAAGCTGGCGACCTCGTAGGCGCGGATATAGGGCATGCCGATCTGGCTGGCCACAAACTCGATCACCGGCACCGGCAGCCAGGCGATACCGGTCATGTCGCGCACCTGATATTGTGCCAGCCACAACAGCGGCATGATCGCGCTCGCCTGCCGGCCGGGCGGATAGAGGCCGATGATGCGCTCCGCTTCGGTCGCGTTCTCGGCGGTCCAGGTGAAGTCGCGGAAATCCGTCATTTCTGTGCCTCAGGGGCGGGATCGGGGGCAAGTGCGGGCCCGCTGCGTGGCGGCGCCGGGACCTTGTTGCGCGTTTCCCGAACGATGCGCATCTGCGCCTTGCCGTCTGCCTGCCCCACTTCGGCCAGCACCACCCGCGACGCCTTTTCGCCTTCGGCGCACATCCAGGCCGCAAGCACGCCGCCTTCGGGGTTGCCATAGACCCGGCGCAGATAGCAGCCCTCGATCTCGCGTGGCAGCTTGTCCTTGCCCAGTGCGGCCATCATCGCGGCGGCATCACCATTGTCCGCCGCACGGATGAAGGCCACCATCGGCGGCACAGACTGGGCAAACGCCGGAGCCGCCAGCGCGGCAGCGATTAGGAACAGCCCTGCACGCATCACCGGATGAACTCCACGCGGCTGCACTTGTCGCCCTCGAACGAATAGACGGCAATCACGTCGAACGGTTCGACCAGCGGCGAGCCGTCGGTCGCCGGGCCGCGCGTCACGCGTTCGCGCATCACCACATGGTTGCCAATGGCCTGGGCGTCGACGATCTCCGCCCGGTTCTGCGGCCAGCGGGCGAACATCGCCTGCAGGCCCGAACGCACGCCCTCCCGGCCGTCCCGCAGCACCGCGCCGCGATAGCCGGCCTCGGCGGCATCCTCGGTCATCAGCGCCACGTAAGACTCGGCGTCCTGCGCGTTGTAGTGCGCGATCATCGCCTTCGCGATCTCGAGATTGGTCACCGGTCCACCTCGCCAAATACGATGTCGAGGCTGCCCAGGATCGCCGGCGCATCGGCCAGCATATGGCCCTTGCAGAGGAAATCCATGGCCTGCAGGTGCGCCATGCCGGTGGCGCGGATGTGGCAGCGCCAGGGCTTGTTGGTGCCATCGGCGACCAGGTAGATGCCGAACTCGCCCTTGGGGCTTTCGGTCGCCACATAGGCCTCGCCAGCCGGCACGTGCAGGCCTTCGGTATAGAGCTTGAAATGGTGGATGAGCGCTTCCATCGAGCGCTTCATTTCGCCCCGTGACGGCGGCGCCACCTTGCGGTTGTCGGTGATGTGGCGGCCGTCCGGCATGTCCTTCACGCATTGCCGGATGATCTTCAGGCTCTCGCGCATTTCCTGCATGCGCACCATGAAGCGGGCATAGCAGTCGCCATCGGTGGACACTGGCACATCGAAGTCCATCAGGTGATAGGCATCATAGGGCTGGGCCTTGCGCAGGTCCCACGCGACGCCCGAAGCGCGGATGCAGGGCCCGGTGAAGCCCCAGCGAATGGCGTCTTCCTTGCTGATGACGCCGATGTCGACATTGCGCTGCTTGAAGATGCGGTTGTCGGCCACCAGCGCCTGCATCTCGTCGAGCACGCGCAGGAAGCCGTCGCACCAGTCCGAGATGTCCTGCAGCAGGCCGTCCGGCATATCCTGGTGGACGCCGCCGGGGCGGAACCAGGCGGCATGGAAGCGCGCGCCCGAAACCCGCTCATAGAAGCCGAGCAGCTTCTCGCGCTCCTCGAACAGCCACAGGATCGGCGTCATCGCGCCCACGTCCATGGCGTGCGTGGTGGTGTTGAGGATGTGGTTGAGGATGCGGGTGATTTCCGCAAACATGGTGCGGATATACTTGGCGCGCAGCGGCACCTCGATGCCGGCCAATTTCTCGATGGCGAGCACATAGCTGTGCTCCATGCACATCGGCGAGACATAATCGAGGCGGTCCATGTAGGGCAGCGCCTGCAGATAGGTCTTGTACTCGATCAATTTCTCGGTGCCGCGGTGCAGCAAGCCGATATGCGGGTCGCAGCGCTCGATGATCTCGCCGTCCAGTTCCATCACCAGGCGCAGCACGCCGTGGGCCGCCGGGTGCTGCGGCCCGAAGTTGATCATGTAGTTCTGGATCTCGTTGCCGTCCTTGGCGGGCAGCACGTCGGTGCTGTCAGCCGCCGTCCAGGCGACACCGGCATTGCCCAAGCTGGTCATGGCTGGCCTGCCTTTTCGTCCCCGGGCAGCACATAATCGGTGCCTTCCCACGGGGACAGGAAATCGAAGCTGCGGAAATCCTGTGCCAACCGTACCGGCTCATACGCGACGCGCTTGGCCTCTTCCGACCAGCGCAGCTCGACATGGCCGGTCAGCGGGAAGTCCTTGCGGAACGGGTGGCCTTCAAAGCCATAGTCCGTGAGGATGCGGCGCATGTCCGGGTTGCCGGCGAACATCACGCCATAGCAATCCCAGGTCTCGCGCTCATACCAGCCGGCGTTGGGATAGAGGGCGGTCAGCGACGGCACCGGCGCCTGGCCGTCGGTCGCCACCTTGACGCGCAGGCGCAGGTTCTTCGCCATCGACAGCAGATGCACCACCACCTCGAACCGCTCGGCCCGGTCGGGATAGTCGGCGGCGCAGATGTCGATGAGCTGGTTGAACCTGAGGTCTGGCGCGTCGCGCAGTGCCGCCACCACCTCCACCAGCCGATCGCGCAGCACCACCACGGCGGTTTCGTCAGTGCGTTCGGCAATTTCCACCACCGCATCGCCCAGGAGCGCCAGCAGCCGTTCCGGCAACCCTTCATGCCGGGCCATCACCGGCCAGCTGTTGACCCCGAGTTCAGGCGACACGACACTCACGGCTCAGCGCTCGAACACGCCAACGCGGCGGATCTTCTTCTGCAGCGCGAGGATGCCGTAGAGCAGCGCCTCGGCCGTGGGCGGGCAGCCCGGCACATAGATGTCGACCGGCACGATTCGATCGCAGCCGCGCACCACCGAATAGCTGTAGTGATAATAGCCGCCGCCATTGGCGCAGCTGCCCATGGAAATCACGTAGCGCGGCTCGGCCATCTGATCATAGACGCGGCGCAAGGCCGGGGCCATCTTGTTGCACAGCGTGCCGGCGACGATCATCACGTCGCTCTGGCGCGGAGAGGCGCGCGGTGCCACGCCGAAGCGTTCCAGATCATAACGCGGCATGTTGGTGTGCATCATCTCGACCGCGCAGCAGGCGAGGCCAAAGGTCATCCACCAAAGGCTGCCGGTGCGCGCCCAGTGGAACAGGTCCTCGGTCGACGTGACGAGAAAGCCCTTGTCCGCCACGTCCTTCGAGACATCGGCGAGGAACTGGTCGCGGTTGCCGTCCGGCAGAAGAATTGAACTGCTTGGGGCCCCGGACCCGGTTTCAGGCACGATCACTCCCATTCGAGGGCTCCCACCTTCCAGGCATAGACAAGGCCAATGACCAGTTCGCCCAGGAACTCCATCATCGCCCACCACGCCGGCTCGCCGCCCCAGTGCAGGGAGACGGCCCAGGGAAACAGGAAGGCGGCTTCCAGATCGAAGACGATGAACAGGATGGCGACGAGGTAGAATTGCACGTCGAACTTGGTGCGCGCATCCGAAAAGGCCGGGAAGCCGCTTTCATATTCCGACAGTTTCACCGCTTCGGGCTTGGCGGTGCCGATCAGGCTGGACACGGCCATCGGCGCGCCGACGAAGATCAGCGCGAAGGCGATGCCGACCACGAAGAACAGCAGCACCGGCAGATAGTCAGAAGCGATGGCCGACATGGGCCCCAGAAACCTCGCTGTTGCGATGCAGCACTGTTAGCCGTCCCGCCCGGCTGGGGCAACCTCTGGCGGCGGGAATCTGCCGCTTGCGGCCATCGCACCCGGCACAAATGCCAGCCCGTTCAGCGCAGGGCGCCGGCCACCAGCTTGTGCAGCCGCGACTGGATGGCCTGGTTGCCGGCAACGAGCTCGCGGCGAGCGACCATCTCCTGCCCACCGCGGAAGTCGCTGACGAAACCGCCGGCCTCGCGCACGATCAGGATGCCGGCCGCAACGTCCCAGTGGCTGAGGCCCGCCTCCCAGTAGCCATCGAACCGCCCGGCGGCGAGCCAGGCCAGATCAAGGGCGGCAGCGCCGAAGCGGCGCACGCCGGCGACCTCGGGCATCACCGCGTCGAGGATGCGGCTGAAATCGGCCCGGTTTCCGTGGCCCTGATAAGGAATGCCAGTGGCGATCAGGCTATCGTTGAGGTCACGCCGGCCGGACACCCGCAGGCGCTGCGTCGACAGCCAGGCGCCACGGCCCTTCTCGGCCCAGAAGCTCTCGCCAGTGAGCGGCTGATGGATGAGGCCGGACTGCACCTCGCCGTCGATCTCGGCCGCGATGGAAATGGCGAAGTGCGGAATGCCGTGCAGGAAGTTCGACGTGCCGTCGAGCGGATCAACGATCCAGCGGCAGCGCTCGTCCTCGCCCTTGATCTCGCCACCCTCTTCCAGCAGCAGGCCCCAGTCGGGGCGGGCGTGGCGCAGCACCTCCACCACCGCGGCTTCGGCGGCCCTGTCGGCGTTGGAAACGAAATCGGCCGGCCCCTTGCGGGACACCTGCAGCGCATCCACCTCCCCGAAATCGCGGCGCAGCTTGGGCGCGGCCTTGCGCGCGGCCTTTTCCATGACGGTGATGAGCGAGGAATGGGCAACCATGATGAATTCCTTCGGCCAGCGGGTGCGCGGCCTGCGACGGGGAAGCTGGAATGCGAAAGAGCGAGGCGGCGCTTAGCGGAAGCGGCCAGCGATTACCAGCCCAGCACGCCGCCGAACGCCTTCACGCCTGCCCCCGGCCCGTCCTCATGCTCCCAGACGGCCCGCACCACGGCGATGAAATCGGCCCCGGCCTCGACCAGCGGCGCGGCATTGTGCGGAAAGATGCCGCCAATGGCGACGCACGGCAGCTGGGACAGCGTGATCCACCAGCTTAGGATCTCGGGCTGCGGGCGATAGTGGCTGGGCTTGGTGGTGGTGTCGTAGAAGGCCCCGAACGCCACGTAATCGGCGCCCTGTTCGCCGGCCTCCATGGCGAGGTGGCGGCTGTCGTGGCAGGTGCGGCCGATCTGGGCGCCGGCCCCCAGCAGCGTGCGCGCCTCGGCAATGCTGCCGTCGCCCTGCCCCAGGTGCACGCCGTCGGCGCCGGCCTTCGCAGCGAGATCGGCGCGGTCATTCAGGATGAAGGCGACATCGCGATCCCGGCAGATGGGCAGCAGCGCTTCGCAGGCGCGCAGCACTGCGTCGTCAGGCACGTCCTTCAGCCGCAGCTGAAAAGCCGCCACCGGGCCACCGTCGAGCGCCGCCTTGAGGCTGTCGGTGAAGGCCGGCAACGCGATGCGCGGCGGCGAGATCACGTACAGCTGGCAGGGCGGCCGCCGTTCCCGCTCGAACCGGTCGGCAAAGTCCTCCGGCAAGGGCACGAGATCGTCGGTCTCGTCCAAGCTCAGGCCTTCCCGAGATAGATGTCGATGATCCGGTCGAGCATGGCCATGGCGTCGGCGCGCGGGCGCTGGAAGGTGTTGCGGCCGATGATGCTGCCGTTGCCGCCGCCGTCGCGGATGGCGATCGCATCCTCGAACACCGCATCGGTGCCCTTGGTGGCGCCGCCCGAGAACACCACCAGCCGGCGGCCGTTCAGGCAGGACTTCACCACGTGGGAAACGCGCTTGGCCTGCGTCGACCAGTCACCGCCCTCATAGGCCTTCACCGCGTCCTTCTGCTCGATGTGGGCGGTGGGAAGCTTCACCTTGATGATGTGCGCGCCCAGCAGCGCCGCCATGTGCGCGGCATAGGCCCCGACATCGAGCGCCAGTTCGCCGTCCTTCGACAGCTTGCCGCCACGCGGGTAGCTCCAAAGCACCGTGGCAAGGCCCACGGACTTGGCTTCGGCGGCCAGTTCGCGGAATTCCTCCATCATGTCGAACACGTCGTCGGCGCCCGGATAGATGGTGAAGCCAATGGCCGCGCAGCCAAGCCGCAGCGCATCGTCGATGCCGCCGGTCACCGCCTGGTTGATGCCGGTGGCCCAGCTGTTGGAGCTGTTGAGCTTCAGGATGGTCGGGATCTGGCCGGCAAACGTGTCGGCGCCGGCCTCCAGCATGCCCAGCGGCGCGGCATAGGCGCTCAAGCCCGCATCGATGGCCAGCTGGTAGTGATAGTGCGGGTCATAGGCATCGGGGTTCGGCGCAAAGCTGCGCGCCGGGCCATGTTCGAAGCCCTGGTCCACGGGCAGGATCACCAGCTTGCCGGTGCCGCCCAGTCGACCCTGCATCAGGATGCGGGCAAGGTTGGCCTTGGTGCCGGGATTGTCACTCTCGTAGTTGGCCAGGATCGCCTTGACCGTGGGCGTGATCGCCATGTTCGTTCCCCCTTACGCCTGTTGCAGAGCCACAACGCCGGGCAGCGCCTTGCCTTCCATCCATTCCAGGAAAGCGCCGCCAGCGGTGGAGATGAAACTGAAATCGTGCGTGACGCCGGCATGGGCAAGCGCCGCCACCGTGTCGCCGCCACCGGCCACGGTGACCAGCGTGCCGGCCCTGGTCAGCGCCGCGGCGGTGCGCGCCAGCGCCACGGTGCCGGCATCGAAGGGCGGGATCTCGAAGGCACCCATCGGCCCGTTCCACAGCAGTGTGGCGCAGGTCTTCAGGGCATCGGCCAGCGCTTCCACGGCCGCCGGGCCGATATCCAGCACCATCTCGTCGGGCTGGATGTCGTGGATATTGGCGATGCGGTGCTCGGCATGGGCCTTGAACGCCCTCGCCACCACCACGTCATAGGGCAGGTGAACGGTGCAGCGGGCAGCATCGGCACGCGCCATGATGTCGTTGGCCGTCGCGGTCAGGTCATGCTCGCACAGCGACTTGCCGACATTGATGCCGCGCGCCGCGAGAAACGTGTTGGCCATCCCGCCACCGATCATCAGGTGATCGACCTTCTCGACGAGGTGGGTGAGCACGTCGATCTTGCTCGACACCTTGGCACCGCCGACAACCGCCGCCACCGGGCGCTTCGGCGCGCCCAGCGCCGCCTGCAGCGCCTTCAGCTCGGCCTCCATGGTGCGCCCGGCAAAGGCCGGCAGGCGATGGGCCAGCCCTTCCGTGCTGGCATGGGCGCGGTGGGCGGCCGAAAAGGCATCGTTGACGTAGAAATCGCCCAGCCTCGCCAGCGCCGCCACAAACGCCGGATCATTGGCCTCCTCGCCGGCATGGAAGCGGGTGTTCTCCAGCACCGCGATCCCGCCAGCCGGCAGCGCGGCCAGCGTCGCGGCGGCGTCCGGCCCCATGCAGTCCGCGATGAAGGTCACCGGCCGCCCCAGCACGGCGCCGAGCGCTGTCGCCACCGGCTTCAGGCTGTTCTTCGTGTCGGGCCCCTTCGGTCG
>NZ_WMHO01000369.1 GCF_010994245.1 Sandarakinorhabdus rubra | reverse complement strand
GGCGCGAGCTCAGGCGCGCCGGGGCGGAAACCGCCGAACAGCGCCATCGCCGCCACCAGGGCAAACTTGGCCCGCCACGGCAGCGCCGCGCCAGCGACGCCGGGCATCAGCAGCACCATGGCCAGCGGCCGCACGGCCGCCAGCGTGAACTGCACGAACCAGGGCACCGCATCAAAGGCCGGCAGCGCGAAATTCAATGGATCGCCCCCACCATGGCGATGAGGCCGCTTTCCAGATAATCGCCCAGCCCCAGCATCAGGCCTTCGCCCGCTATGGCGATCATCAGCACCAGCACGGCCAGCTTGGGCAGGAAGGAGAGGCTGCTCTCCTGCACCGAAAAGATCGTCTGGATGAGGCCCACCAGCACCGCCACCACCAGCATCGGCACCAGGAAGGTGGCCGCGCCACCGGCAAACAGCAGCACCGCCTCGCGCGCCAGGGCGCCCAGCATCACCTCGTCGGGCGCTACGGTGAGCCCGGTCATCAGCCGAAACTCCGGGCGAGCGAGCCCAGCACCAGCGTCCAGCCATCCACCGCCACGAAGAGCGCGATCTTGACCGGGAGCGACACGGTGGCGGGCGACACCATCATCATCCCCATCGCCATCAGGATGGAGGCAACTATGAGATCGATGATCAGGAACGGCAGATAGACGACGATGCCAATCTCCAGCGCGGTCTTCAGTTCGGACGCCACGAACGCCGGCAGCACCACGGCCAGCGGCACATCAACAGGCCGGGCATAAGGCCCGCCGCCGGCAATTTCGGCAAAGCGGGTGAGGTCTCGGCTGCGAGTCTGCGCCAGCATGAAGCCCTTCAGCTCCGTGCCGGCGCGGGCGAGCGCCTGTTCGGCCGGCAGGCTGCCGGCCACCATCGGTGTCCAGGCCTGGGCGTGGATGCGATCAAGCTGGGGGCGCATCACGAAGATGGTGAGCAGCAGCGCGGTGCCGACAAGAATCTGGTTGGGCGGGCTCTGCCCCAGCCCCAGCGCCTGGCGCAGGATGGCCAGCACGATCGCGATGCGGGTGAAGGCCGTCATCATCAACAGCGCCGCCGGCAGCAGCGTCAGCGCCGACATCAGCAGCAGGATCTGCAGGCTGGTGGCCAGCGGCGGCAAGGCGAGCGTCTCGTTCATCAGGCCTCCGCTTCGGCCAGTGTGGCAAGGCCGGCGCGCGACTGGCCAACCAGCAGGCGCCGGCCGCCGAACTCCACCACCAGCAGCCGCGCGCCGGGGCCCAGCGGCAGCGCCTGCACCACCTGGGCATGGCGCTGCGGCAGCTTCAGGCCGGCCGGCAGGGCCA
>NZ_WMHO01000368.1 GCF_010994245.1 Sandarakinorhabdus rubra | reverse complement strand
GCCGAAGCCGCCACCACCGCCGCCGCCGAAGCGACCGCCGCCACCGGCGCCGCCGCCGAAGCCGCCGCGGTCACCGGCAAAGCCGCCACCGCCGCCGCCAAAGCCGCCGCGACCACCGCCGCCGCCGCCAAACCGGTCGCCACCGCCAAAGCTGCGACCGCGATCAAAATCGTCGAATCCGCCGCCGTCAAACCCGCGCTCGCGCTTGTCGAACCCACCGCGTCCGGGTCCGCGCCCACGTCTGTCAAAGCTCATCTAACGTCCCAAATCAAAAGTGTCTGTGCTGTGTTTTGGAGCCTGTCGGGCGATGCGGTGAAGTCTTCCATGCAGCCGGCCGATAACGCGCCGACCCTCAAACTAAAGCAAAAACCGGTGGCTTGCGAGTCGAATATTGGCTCGCCGCCAATGGCAAGCGGACGGGGAGGACTCAGCGGCGGCGGGAGATGGCCGCGGCCAACCCGCCGGCCAGCAGCGCGGCCGCCACCGCCGACAGGCCATAGGCGAAGCTGTGCTGTTGGGCATTGACATATATCCAACGTTCGAAGCCCGACTTGTCGATGACAAACGGTGCCGAGGTGCTGGCCAGCACGCGGCCATCGCGGATCAGATGGATTTCGGCGGTATAATCCCCCACCGGCACCGCCGCCGGCAGGGCAATGCGGGCGGCATAGAGGACATCGCGGGTGAGCTGCACGCTGCCGGGGCGTTCGGCGAACAGGCCGGCGCGTTCCCGGGCGGCGATCATCCCGGCCTCGAACGCGCGGGTGACCCGGTCGCCGGCACTGCTGACCGGTGACAGTTGCAGGTTGCGGATGCCGATCTCGTAGATGGCGGTAGTGCGTTCATCGGCCAGATCGGCCACCGGGCGGGTGGCGGCCACGGCATAGAAGCCCGGCACCGATTCAAACCGCACTGCGGCCGCGTTGACCCAGATGCCGGCGATGCGCTGCTTCTTGCGCACTGTCACCGGCGCTGCCGGCCCGCGCACCACCACGGCAATATCGGGCGGCGCATCGGGCACGGCGCCGCGCGGATACTGGATGGCGCCGAACACCAGCAGCTCGGCCCCGCGGAAGGTGGTGTTGATGTCGATCCGCGCCTGGCTGAGCTGGGTGATGAGGCCGATCGGCGCCGCACCCGCCAGCAGCAGCCACAACGACAGCAGAAGGGGGAGGCGGCGCTGCATCAGCCGCCCTCGAACAACGCGAAAGGCTCGGCCGGACGCAGCGTGAGGCCGAAGGCCAGCCGCGCTGCCACGCCCAGCACCAGCAGCGCCAGCGCCAGGCGCAACCGGTCAGCCGGCATGCGCAAGGCCGCGCGCGCGC
>NZ_WMHO01000367.1 GCF_010994245.1 Sandarakinorhabdus rubra | reverse complement strand
CGCCCACTCGGCCGCCGGGGTGGCGTCGCCGGGCCCCATCCAGGCCATCGCCGCCGCCAGTCGCTGTGCGGCGTCGTCGGTCATCACGGGGGCAGCCTCCACGATGGCGCGCATCTCGGCAAAGTCGCCGGAACAGTGGAGGGCGATGTCACAGCCGGCGGCGAGGCAGGCCAGTGCCCGGGCGCCGAAATCCGCCAGCGCGTTGCTGCCCGGCGGGTGGCCGCCCGATTGCGGATTGCCCAGCGCGTGCATGCCCAGATCATCGGACATCAACAGGCCCGCAAAGCCGATGTCGTGGCGGATGAGGTCGATCACCGTCGGCGACAGGGTGGCGCAGCGGGCATCGTCGAGTGCGGTGTAGGTGATGTGCGCGGTCATCGCCATCGGCGCGTCGGCCAGCCGGCGGAAGGGCATGAAATCCCGTTCCAGCTCTGCGCGGCTGGCTGTGACCACCGGCAGTTCGAGATGGCTGTCGGCGCCGGCGCGGCCATGGCCGGGGATATGCTTGACCACGCCGCAGATGCCGCCGGCGCGAAACCCGTCCAGCACCGCCCGACCCAGCGCCGCCACCGCCAGCGGCTCGGTGGAGAAGCTGCGGTCGCCGATGATGTCGTGGCCGGACGGATCGCGCACGTCGAGCAGCGGCAGGCAATCGACGTTGATCCCCAGATCCTTCAACAGCGCGGCCAGCGCCAGCGCGTTCAGCCGGCAGGCCTCGATAGCGGTGATCGGCGCCTTGTCGAACAGCCGCCCGAAAATCTCGCCGTTGGGAAATTCCGGCCAGTGCGGCGGGCGCAGCCGGGCGACGCGGCCGCCCTCCTGGTCGATCAAGATCGGAAGATCACGCCCGGCGAGGTCGCGCAGCGACGCGGTGAGCGCCCGCAGCTGATCAGGCGTGTCGACATTGCGCTTGAACAGGATGTAGCCGGCTGGGTCGGCAGCGCGGAACAGCGCGCGCTCTTCTGCCGAAAGTTCAAGCCCGGCGAGGCCAAAGAACAGCGGTTGGCTCATTGGGGCTGGCTCACCGCTTCACCACTTCGCAGGCGCCATTGGCGGCGAGGATGGCCTTGCAGGCGGCGGCCGGATCGGCAGCTGTCCCCCGCACCCGCCACAGGGTGCGGCCGGTGCTGCTCGTCAACTGCTCGATGCGCCGCCCGGTCAGCCCGCCCTTGCCGGCCACCCGCGCCCATTCCTCTTCGGCCTTGGCCTGGCTGGAAAAGGCGCCGATCTGCACCAGCGCGGCGGTAGCCGGCGTAGCGGGCTTGGCGGCCGGCGCAGGCGCGGTGGGCTTGGTTGCCACCGGAACCGGGGGTGCAACGGGCTTTACCGCCGGCGGGGCCGGCGGTGTCGCCGTCCT
>NZ_WMHO01000366.1 GCF_010994245.1 Sandarakinorhabdus rubra | reverse complement strand
CCTGCGCGGCCAGCCCTTCCCGGCGCGGCTGCGCATTGCCCGCCCGCCGGCCAGCCCACCGCCGCTCCCCGACGTGGCGGTGCTGGCCGAGCGGCTGGACAGCGACAATTTTGAACTGCAGGCCCTCAGGACCCAGCTTGCGCAGCAGGGGCTAACAGTGCGGCTGGCGGAGAAGAGCCGCGCCGGGGCGATCAGCATCGGCCCGTTCCTGAACCGTGACCGCGGCGACGTGAAGGACCAGGTGATCGGTCTGCGCGCCACCACCACGCTGCCGGTGTGGAACCGCCAGGAAGGCGAGGTGGCCGCCGCACAGGGCCGTGCCGCGCAGGGAGAGGCAGCCTTCATCGCTGCCCGCCGTCGCCTGCTGGTGCAGCTGCACAGCGATGCCGCGCTCTATCGGGCGCGCAGCGCCGCGATAGAGAAATGGCCTGCCGATGCTCCCCAGCGCTTCGCCGCTGCTGCGGCCGAGGCCGACCGGGCCTATCGGCTCGGCGCCGTGCCGCTGGCCACCTATGTGCAGATGCAGACTGGCTGGCTGGATGCGCTGACCGCAGTGCTCGACACCCGTGCTGGCCTGTGGGAGGCGCAGGAGAATATCCGCATCCTCACCGGGGGCGGCCGCGAACCGTGATCGCCCCGTGATCGCGGCCCTGATTTCGGCGAGCGCCCGGCATCGCGGCGGCGTACTGCTGGCGGCGCTGGTCGCAACAGCGATCGGCCTGTGGCACCTCTTCATTCTGCCCATCGATGCCATTCCCGATGTGACCGGCGTGCAGGTGCAGGTGAACACCGCCGCGCCGGGCCTTGCGGGCGAAGAGATCGAGACGCGGGTGACCGTGCCCATCGAACGGCTGATGGGCGGCCAGCCGGGGCTGATCGGTTTCCGCTCGCTCACGCGCTCCGGCCTCAGCCAGGTGACCCTGCTGTATGAAGACGGCACCGACGTGATGCGCGCCCGCCAGCTGGTGACGGAGCGGCTGGCAACGGCATCGGCGCTGTTGCCGCCCGGCGCCGTGCCGCAGCTGGCGCCGATCACCACCGGGCTGGGCGAGATCCTCTACTACACGCTGGAATGGCAGCACCCGCCGCATGCCGAGCCGCACCATGCCGGGCTGCTGCCGCCCAGCCCCGCCGACGATCACCTGATGGCACTGGCCGAGACGCAGGAATATGTGGTGATCCCCATTCTGCGCACCGTGCCCGGCGTGGCGGAGGTGAACAGCATCGGCGGGCTGGAACGCCAATATGTGATCGAGCCTGATCTGAAGAAGCTCGCCGCCGCCGGCGTGACGCCGGCCGAGTTGGCCGCAGCGGTGGCGGCCTACGCGGACAATGCCGGCGGCGGCGCCATCGCGAAGGCCGGAC
>NZ_WMHO01000365.1 GCF_010994245.1 Sandarakinorhabdus rubra | reverse complement strand
GCCGAAACCGCGCTGCGGCCCTTCCTGCTGACGACGCGGCTGGCGCGGGCCACGGCGCGGCTGGGCGAAGGCGCACGCCTGCTCGACAGCCTGGGCCCGCAGCGGGTTCTTGCCCGCGGTTATGCCATCGTGAGCCGCGCGGACGGCACGCTGGTCGCGACCAGCGTTGCGGCAGCAGCCGAAGATCGCTTGACGATCCGCTTCGCCGATGGCGAAACGCCGGTGTTCACCAAACCGGTGCCCACGCAGGGAAGATTGTTCTGATGCTCGATCGTTTCGGCCGCGCCGCCCGCCTTCACTATGAATCGGGCAGCTATCGCATCCTGGCGCCGGGGGACCATGTGCTGTGCGCCGTCACCGGCCAGCGCATCCCGCTGGCGGCCCTGCGCTACTGGAGCCACGAGCTGCAGGAAGCCTATGCCAGTGCCGACATCGCCAGCAACCGCTATGCCGAGGCGCGCGCGAAGGGCATGTTCCCCTGATGCGGCTGCTGGCGCTGCCGCTGCTGCTGGCGACAGCCGCCATCACCGGGGCGGCCGCGCCGCTGCCGGTGCATGTGGCGGAACCGCTGGCCGCCACGCAGGGGCAGATCCTGATCGCCAGCCTGCCTGCCGGCAGCCACGAACTGACGCTCGATGGCACGCCCGTCCACGTCGAGCCCGACGGCCGCTTCATGATCGGCATCGACCGGGATTTTGCCGGCTCCATGGCGTTGCGCTGGGTGACGAAGGATGGCCGCAGTGCCCACCGCATGCTCAATGTGACGGCGCGGCCGTGGGACATTGACCGGCTGCCGGCCCGTCTGCTCACCCCGGCCGATCCGGACGCACCGCGCAACCTCGAATGGGAGGCCAAGCGCGCGGCCGAGGTGGCGCAGGTGCGCGCCGCGCGGGCCATCCCGTCCGACTATCCCTTCTGGCGCGCGCCGTTCCGTTGGCCGGCAACGGGGCGCATCTCCACGCATTTCGGCTCGCAGCGCTTCTATGGCGACACGCCGGCCAGCTATCATGGCGGGATGGACATCGCCGCCCCCAGCGGCACGCCGGTGACGGCGCCGATCCCGGGCGTGGTGCGGCTGGCGGCCGGGCCGTTTTCCCTCGAGGGCAATATCGTCATCCTTGATCATGGCCGGGGCCTCTCGTCGGCGATGCTGCACCTGTCGCGCATCGACGTGGCAGCGGGCCAGATCGTGCGGCAGGGCGAGGTGATCGGCGCCATCGGCAGCACCGGGCGCTCCACCGGGCCGCACCTGCACTGGGGGCTGACGTGGAACGGCGTGCGCGTCGATCCGGAAGCGCTGCTGCCGCCCCAGTTGCCCCCCGCGCCGGAGGCGGGCCGGTGAGCGCCCAGTTGTTCGCGCTCAACCCGGCGA
>NZ_WMHO01000364.1 GCF_010994245.1 Sandarakinorhabdus rubra | reverse complement strand
CACGAACAGATCAGGCGCCGGCGGGGGTGGCGGCGGTGGCGCAGGCGGGGCGACTGTCGCCGGCTGGGGCGCTGGCTCCTGCGGGGCGGGCGCTGCGAGCAGCGGTTCTGGCGCCGCGGCCGTCGCCGGCGCGGCCTTTACCGCTTTCGCCTTGGGCCGGAAATCCTCCAGCCGACCGAAATGCTGGGCCAGCAGATAATAGACGGTCACGCGGTTCTTGGTGCGATCGGCCTTCATCACCTCGCCCACCTTGGCGATGGCGGCATCGAGCACGCTGTCAGGATCGGTCAGGCCCAGCTTCTTCTTCAGGAAATTGTTGCGCACCCGATCGGTTTCGGTCGCATCAGAAAAGGAAACGAGCGAGGAATCGCGGTTCCTGAGCGCAATGCCGCAATAGCGGACGATCCCGGCGATGATCGCGTCATCGGCATCAGGCACATATTTCTTGACGTCAATCGCCCAGTCTTCGGCCATGTCGCATCCCCCGGTTGCGGAACTGGCAGCACCATATGCCGAACCGCCACGGCCCGGCAATGGTGTGCTCGTGCTGGCCTCGCCGCCAACGCTGCGCTATGCCGCCCCCTGTGCAAACCATGAGCATGCAGGGCAAGACCATCCTTCTCATCGTCGGCGGCGGCATTGCGGCCTTCCGTTCGCTCGAACTGGTGCGCGAGCTGCGGCGCGCCGGCGCCCGCGTGCTGCCGGTGCTGTCGCGCAATGCCAATCGCTTCGTCACGCCGCTGTCGCTGGCGGCGCTGGCCGGCGAGAAGGTGCGCCAGTCGCTGTGGGATCTCGAGGACGAGGCCACAATGGGCCATATCGAGCTGAGCCGCGCCGCCGATCTCATCGTCGTGTGCCCGGCCAGTGCCTCGCTGATCGCCCGCGCCGCCACCGGCCAGGCCGATGACCTCGCCACCACGCTGCTGCTCGCCACCGACACGCCGGTGCTGTTCGTGCCGGCCATGAATGTCCGCATGTGGCAGCACCCGGCAACTGTGCGCAACGTCGCCACGCTGATCGCCGATGGCGCCACGGTGATGGAGCCTGATGTCGGCGAGATGGCCTGTGGCGAAGTTGGCCGGGGGCGTCTGCCGCAGGTCCCGGCCATCATGGCCGCCATTGCCGCCCGGTTCGGAAACCGGCCGCTCGCCGGCCGCCATGCGCTGGTCACCGCCGGGCCGACGCACGAGCCGATCGACCCGGTGCGCTTCATCGGCAACCATTCGTCCGGGAAGCAGGGATTTGCGATCGCCGCCGCGCTGGCCCGGGCCGGTGCGCGCGTTACGCTGGTCGCCGGGCCGGTCAGCCTGCCGACCCCGGCCGGTGTAAGCCGCGTGGACGTGACGACGGCGCGCCAGATGCAGGCTGCGTGCGAGGCGGCGCTGCCGG
>NZ_WMHO01000363.1 GCF_010994245.1 Sandarakinorhabdus rubra | reverse complement strand
TGGCTGCCATCGCTGCGTGCCAGCGCGCATGGGTCAAGGCCGCCTCGCCATGGCGGATGCGGTCCGACAGCAGGCGATAGCGTTCGGCCGACTTGGCCTGCCGGCGCAGGGTGGCGGCCTGTGCCTCCAGGCCCCGGATCACGTCGTCCAGCCGCGTGACATTGGCCTCGGCGGCGCGCAGGCGGATCTCGGCCTCGCGCCGGCGCACGGCAAGGCCGGCAATGCCGGCAGCTTCCTCCAGCAACTGGCGGCGTTCGGCAGGCCGCGCGCTGATGATGGCGCTGATGCGGCCCTGGCCCACGATTGCCGGGCTGTGGGCGCCGGTGGCCGAATCGGCGAACAGCAGGCGGATATCCTGTTGGCGGGCGTCGCGGCCGTTGAGCCGGTAATCCGATCCGGCGCCGCGCTCGATGCGGCGGGCGACTTCGATCTCCTCGCCAGCGCTGCCCGCCAGGTGCAGCGTCACGCTGGCCAGCTGGCGCGCGGGCCGCGCGGCGGTGCCGGCGAAGATGACATCGTCCATGCCGCCCGACCGCATGGACTTGGGGCTGGCCTCCCCCATCACCCAGCGCAGCGCTTCCAGCAGGTTGGACTTGCCGCAGCCGTTGGGTCCGACAACCCCGGTCAGGCCCGGTTCGATATGGAGGTCGACCGGTTCGACAAAGCTCTTGAAGCCGGCAAGGCGGAGGCGGCGAAACTCCACTTAGCGCAGCGCAGCCTGCAGCTTGGGCTCGAGATCAGCCCAGGTGAAGACGCCGTCCTGCACGGTGCCGTTGATGATGAAGCTGGGCGTGCCGGTCAGCTTGTATTCGTTGACCGCCTGGTTCCTCAGATCGTTGACCTGCTTCAGCTGGGCCGGATCGGCGAGGCACTGATCGAAGCGGGCACGCGGGATACCGCGCAGCTTCACATATTCGGCCAGCCCGCCCAGTTCGGCGAGGCGGCGGATGGCCTGTTCCTCGCTCATCCCGGCCAGCGCGTCCTGATCGGCCTTGGGGATGCGGCCGAACGGTTCAACCCAATTGCGCTGATCACGGTAAAATCCGTCGAGCAGGCCGAAGAACGTGGCCGGGCCCTGGCAGCGGGCCAGCACGGTGACCGCATAATCCGGGCCGTTCAGCACGAAGTTCCGGTATTCATAGGAAACATTGCCGCTGGCGACATATTTCGCCTTGATCGTTTCGGCAGCCGATTCGTGGAACTCGGCACAATGCGGGCAGGTGAGCGAGGCGAACTCGACGAGCTTCACCTTCGCATCGGGGTTGCCCATGCGGAAACCGCCTTCCGGCGTGGCGGCCACCACCTCGGTCCACTTCTGGCCGGCGGGTGCCGCGATGGCGGCCGGCGCCGGCGCATCGCCGGCGGGCGCCGCCGTCTTGCTGTCGTTGCAGGCAGC
>NZ_WMHO01000362.1 GCF_010994245.1 Sandarakinorhabdus rubra | reverse complement strand
CGGCATTACCGTGCCACACATCGCCGATCCGGCGCCCGGCCTGGGGCCGATCGGGGCGCTCGCCGCGGGCTTCGGCTTTGCCGCCGGGGCCGGCTGCGACCGGCTGCTGCTGATCGGCTGCGACCAGCCCTTCCTGCCGGCGGATCTGCTGCCCCGGCTTGCAGCAGCGATCGCCGGCGCCGGGGCTGCCCTGCCGGCGCGCGGCGGCCAGGTGGAGCCGCTGGCCGGGCTGTGGCAGGTCGATGAGCCGGCGCTGGCGGCCTATATTGCAGGCGGCGGCCGCTCCCTGCACGGCTTTGCCCAGGCCCAGGGACATGTGACGGCGGACTGGCCAGCGGAAGGGGCCGATCCCTTTGCCAACATCAACACGCCGGCCGATCTGGCCGCCGCCAATCGCCGGCTCACACCGGGACTGTGATATGCTTTCCGGCGAACACCGCCTGCCAGCTTTCGATCTCGGCGATCACGGCGGTATCGGCGGCGCGCGCCAGTTCGGCCACGCTGGCATGATCCAGGCCAGTTTCGGGTCCGGCGAGCAGCCAGCGGGCGCGCTGGTGAATGAGGTCCAGCCGCTGGGCCGAGACCTGCGAGATCATCCCGAACCGGTCGAAATCGCCGAAATAATGGATGCCGGCCACCGCGCCGCCGAAGGTGGGGAAGAACACGCCCAGAAAGGTGAAGGGCTTGGCCAGCTTGCCCGGCAGATCGGCCGGCAACCAGCCCAGTGCCGCACCGGCGGCCATCATCAGCCACAGCGTCACCGACAGGAAGGCCAGCGCAAACAGGGTTGATGACAGGCGCTCCAGCTTGTGGTGCACGCTGAACAGGCGCGCCGCCTTGGCCCGGTGATAGTCACGCTGGCCGGTCACATGCGCATCCAGCAGAGTTTCGAGCACGGCGTGCAGATAGGCATGGGTGACGCGCACCTGTGGCAGGCCGGCTTCGCGCACCGCCTGGCGGGCATGATGTTCCGGCCAGCTGGAGCCATGCCCGTCACCGGGCGGACGCGGCCAGCGCCCCGGCGGCCGCGCCGCGCCCAACGCCATCAGGATCGGCGCGTGCCGCAGATACTCGGCCGCGCGTCGGGTTTCGAACCAGCGATCATGCCAATGGCCGCGCTGGCCCAGCCTGATGACCACCAATATGGCCAGCAGCAGCAGGAACTCGGCGGCGGCAAAGATGAACTTCTGGCCATCCAGCTTCAGCGGCAGGTAGGCCAGCCCCAGCGCCACCGCGAGGCCGGAGGCAAGGAAATTGCCAACCATGCCGCCGCGATAAAGATCGGCCAGCCGCGTGGCGATGCCATCGGCCCAGGCCCGGCGCTCCAGCACGGCGCGGGCCGCCCGGCCGGGATACTCGGCATCGCCGCCCGGCAGATCGGCCAGCGCCCTGAGCAATGCCGCGCCGCTGC
>NZ_WMHO01000361.1 GCF_010994245.1 Sandarakinorhabdus rubra | reverse complement strand
TATCGGCCCGGGCTGGTCACCATCGGCGAGCCAGCCCAGGCCGATGGTGACCAGCCCGGCCGCTTCCGTGGTGGCGCTGGGCGAACGGTCGCGGCGATAGCCGATCACGATCAGCGCGGCCGCGGCCAGCACCAGCACGGCCGAGACCAGCCAGCCCTCTCGCCCGGCAGCGGCATAGCCCGCCAGCCCACCGATCAGCCCGAACAGCGCAAAGGTGCGAAGGCCGGCGACACGGCTGCCCGGCGTGGCGGCGCGCTGCTGCCAGCCGCGTTCCACCCCGATCAACAGGCCGATGGCAAGTGGCATCACCAGCCGCGCCAGTTCATCCCCGTCCAGCATCACCCCCAGCGTTGCGCCGGCCCTGCTTGCCGGTCAAGCAGCAGACCAGTAAGCCCGGCGGCCATGCAGAGCACCGCTCCCCCGAAATGGGTCATCGTCATCGCCTTCTACAATGAGGCGAAGTTCATTGCGCCGACCGTGGCCTGCGCGCTGGCCCAGGACCGCGACGATATCGCCATCGTCTGCGTCGACAATGCCTCCACCGACAACAGCGCCGAGATCGTGGCCGAGGCGATTGCCGGCCACCCCCGCGCCATGCTGGTGACCGAGAGCAACCAGGGCCACACCTTCGCGCTGCGCCGCGGGCTCACACTCGCGCAGGACCTGGGCGCGCAGAACATCGCCTTCTGGGATGCCGACACCGCCTATCCGCCTCACTATATCAGCCGCGCCGACCAGCTGCTGGGCAGCGACCCGCGCGTGGTGGGCGTGCAGGCGTTCGACATCTACGGCCCCTACGACAGCCTGAAGAACATCATCATCCGCCAGCGCATGGCGCTGACCGCCAGCCTGCTCTCGGGTCAGGGCCACACCGGCACCTTCGGCCAGTGTTTCCGCATCGCGCCCCTGGTGGCCTGCGGCGGGCCGAAGAATGATGACTGGCCGTTCGTGCTTTATGACCATGAACTGATCCACCGCATCCTGAAGGTTGGCCGGCTCACCCATGCCGCCGATCATGTCTGCTGGCCGGCCCCGCGCCGCACGCAGAAGGGCCATGTGCGCTGGAACCTCACCGAGCGGCTGCTCTATGCCCTGACGCCCTATGCGGTGAAGGACTGGTTCTTCTACCGCTTCCTCGCCCCCCGGCTGAGGGCGCGCGGGATGTTCGAGGCTGGCCTCAGGGTGCGCGACTGGGAATAGGGTCACGCGACTGCAACATGGCTGCGGCATGGCAGTGCCATGATCCGCATGTCCCTGGCCCTCGTTGCCACCTTGCTGCTCGCCGCCCCGGCCGCGGCTGCCCCCGTGTTGATGATCGCCATCGACGGCCTGCGCCCGCAGGAGTGGCAGCGCCGCGACAATGGCCTGGCGCTGCCGGCCCTGCGCGGGCTCGCAGCCGGTGGGGTGAGCGCGGC
>NZ_WMHO01000360.1 GCF_010994245.1 Sandarakinorhabdus rubra | reverse complement strand
CTGGCGGCGCTCAGGATCGGTGCCGGGCTGGTGACGCTTGCCGGGGATGGCGGCGCGCTGCCGGCGCTTGCTTTGATGCGGCGCTGCGATGCGGCGGCGCTGCCGCTGCTTGATGATCCGCGCCTCAAGTCGGTGGTGATCGGGCCCGGGCTGGCAACGGACGCACGCGCGCAGGATTTGCTGCGGCGCTTGCGGGATGGCCAGCGCCCGCTGGTGATCGATGCCGGGGCGCTGGCGCTGCTCGACGGCGGCGCACTCGGCTGCCCAGCGGTGCTGACTCCGCACGAGGGGGAATTCATCCGGCTGTTCGGCGGGATCGGCGTGGACCGCATTGCGGCCGTGCAGGCGGCGGCGCGGCAGGTGGGCGCCGTGGTGCTGCTGAAGGGGGCGTCCAGCATCATCGCCGGGCCGGATGGCCGGGTTGCGATCAACGCCCATGCCTCGCCCTGGCTGGCGACGGCGGGCAGCGGCGACGTGCTGGCCGGGATGATCGGCGGGCTGCTGGCGCAAGGGCTGGACCCGTTCGCGGCCGCGCAGGCCGCCGCCTGGCTGCATGGCGAGGCCGGGCGGCGGCTGGGGCCGGGCGGCATCGCCGATGATCTGGTGGCGTTGATCCCAGCCGTGCTGGCCAGCCTGTGAGCGAGCAACCATCAGGTGATTGGGCGGAAATCGTGCGGCTGGCGGCGCGCGGCGATGGTGTCACTGCCGATGGCCGCTTCGTGGCGCTGGCGGCGCCCGGCGACCGGGTGGATTTTGGCGAGAATCCGCCGCGCATCATTCCCGGCCCGCACCACGCGGCGCCGGCCTGCACGCACTATCCGGCCTGTGGCGGCTGCCAGATGCAGCACGTGGATGAGGCAGCGTATCGCGCCTTCGTCATCGAACGGCTGGCGCGCGTGGTGCCGGCCGGTTTGCCCGATGATGTGCGCCCCATCGCCCTGTCGCCGCCGCGCAGCCGTCGCCGCGCCAGCCTGAAGGCGCTGAAGCGTGGCGGCCGCATCAGCCTGGGGTTCCACAGCGAGGGGACCCATGCGCTGGTCGACATCGCGGACTGCCCGGTGCTGGCCCCCGAATTGATGGCGCTGGTGGCGCCCTTGAAGGCACTGCTGAAGGCACGGCTGAGGGACGGGCAGGGGGCGGGCGTTGCCATGACCCTGTCAGACACCGGGGTGGATCTGCTGCTCGCCAATGTCGGCGCCGAGGGGCTGGCGGCGATCGAGGCGCTGACCGATTTTGCCGCCGCGCATGATCTGGCCCGTCTGTCGGTGGAAGGCCCGGGCGGGATCGAGACGCTGGTCGAACGGCGTCAGCCAGAACTGGCGATGGGCGGCGTGGCAGTTGCGCTGCCGGTGGCGCCCTTCCTGCAGGCGACGCGCGAGGGCGAGGCGGCGCTGGTCGCGGCCGTGCTGGAGGCGGTGGGGCCGGCC